>JAJPJP010000397.1 GCA_021324175.1 Chitinophagia bacterium | reverse complement strand
CCTTCTTTTCATTGTTGCATTTTATTTGTGTGTTTTTAAATAACAGGCAGAGCCGGCTTCCGCCCGATTGGTCTTCAGTTAAACCCAATATTTTTCTATGAACTTATATTGTCTTCAATCCCTTTGCAGCGATCACCTTGACTTCCTTCATCGTTTTGTCGCTGTTAAGTATGTCCTGTATCGGTTTTCTTGCCTTCGCTTCCTTCTTTGCCGAGAGCATATTGATGAGCACGATCTGGATAAGGGGTTCAGTTTGCCTGCCCAGGCTGCTCACAAGGGAATCCGATATTGCAGGCATGTCCGAAAACTGCCCCAGAGAGTAAAGTGACGCAAGCCGCACGTTCACATTCTTGTCGTGATTTAACGTGTTGATGAGTGCATTAATCACTTTGGTATCTGGGTTAGGCATTTCATTTACGTAATTAACCGCCTGTATCCGGTCGCTGGCAGACTCCTCTTTCAGCATTTTAAACATCATCAGTTCCTTTACATCCTGGACCTCGGATTGGAGCACCTTGATTTGGGCACTTGAACCTGTTTCGGGTGATGCATGATAACGTTGGCCGATAAGGATTCCGGAAAGGAATATCGCAACGCCCGCGGCCACTTTCCAATATGTGAAAAACGACCTTATGGAAAAGACGTTCTTACCAGGCCGACTTCGCCGGACCTCTTCTGCGCGCATTTCTTCGCCCAGCATTTTGGTAAACTTTTCTTTCAAATCCAGTGAAGGCAACTCCTCATTGGTGCCCGCGATGGATTCAAACAGCAGGCTAATCTCATGCAATTCTTTGTTGCAGGTCTCGCACCCCTGCAGGTGAATCTGCAATGCATAACGGGTGACCGGGGTCAGCATGTCGTCGTAATAATCTGGCAATAAGGTTTGAACGTCTTCGCAATTCATATTACTGGTTATTGTAGATTAAAATAAATATTTCGCAATTGTTTGATCGCCCGGTGCACCTGTACTTTAATGGCAACCACCGATTTCCCGCTTATCCTCGAAATCTCGCCATATTTCAATCCCTCGAAGCGGCTCAGTACAATAAGTTCGCGCTGATCAGGCTGCATTCGGAGAAGTGCCAGGTTTAACTTATGGATCTGCTCGTCATCGGCAGGAGTATTCCCTGTCACGTCGTTAGTTCCTTCATGGACCAATTCCAACTCCTTTAATTGCTCGGCATTCTTTTGTTTTTCTTTGCTGTGATCAAAATGGACATTTCGCGCAATTTTATACATCCATGATTTGAAACTCCCTTCCGCCACGTCAAAAGAATGCCGATACTTGATTAGCCGGTAAAACACCGTCTGGGTCAGGTCTTCGCTTGCTGAACGGTCGAAGGTGAGCTTGAGAAAAAAATTATAAAGTTTCACCTGGTAACGCTCGAACAGCTCGCCCATGTCGGCCAATTTGCCCTGTTTTACATTCAGCATCAACGATTCATCCGTTAGTTCTTCCACTTGGTTTATGCCTTATATAATGGTTACTGAAAAAAGATAAAATGGTTACAGCAAAGCCGAGAATTTACTTAAAACTGGCATAAAACAGGGAAATTTATACACGGAACCCATTTAAACGGAAAATGCTTTCGTTTTTAACCTGGCAAAAAAATGGCAAAGATTATGATGGGTTATTACAACAAACTTGATGAATTATGAAATCCGAAGGCTTGATAGCGCGCGCAGAGACCAAGATCCACGTACCGGTCGCCAGGGTCTGGGAAGCTTTTATAAATCCCAAAATTATCAAAACCTACATGTTTGGTACCGACGTGATATCAGAATGGAAGAAGGACAGCCCAATTGTGTGGAAAGGAGAATGGAAGGGGAAACCGTATGAAGATAAAGGCAAAATAATCAACATCGACCCCAACAAAAGACTTCAATACACACATTTTAGTCCATTGTCAGGCAAGGCCGATATCCTCGAAAACTATCACACAGTGACGATCGAGATGAATAGTGATCAGGAAGAGACGAGAATTTCGCTTTCGCAGGACAAGAATGAATCGGAAGGGGAATTGAAGGAATCCCAGAGAAATTGGCAGATGATGCTAGACTCGCTAAAAAGTATCCTGGAAAAAGACCGCCTCGAAGAATTGAACTAGTCGTTTTCAAGCCCTTTCGCGATCTATACCAAGAAAGGATTCAATCCTCTTTTTCTGTTTAAGGTGATGCCTAAAATGCATTTCTGAAAACTGGAACCAGGCCATCGCGTCAAAATAATGAAGACCTGGATGTCTGGTTTCGCCCTTTGCCCTATTGTTTGCCAAAGGGGAACTGATGGTATTCATTTCAGCTTTCAGGCTTCTTAGTCCTTTCACAACTTCATCCCTATTGGAGGGTTGCGGCGTTTCTTTATTTAAAGGAGGCCCTTCCATCAAAAGGTTGGGAAACTCGTTGCGCAAAAACATCCGGCTGGCGTTAGATGACATTTCTTTCGCCGAATGTTGTTCCGTTGACGCGCAGATTCTCACCAGTTTGAAAAAATACCACGTATTGACGATGAGATGCATGCCAAGCTGTCCGAGCGACCATGAATCTCGTCGGGGATTTAACAAAAGCTGCTGTTCCGTATACGTTTTACATGTATCAATCCAATGGTCCAGCTCCCGGTTATAATTTCTAGTAATGGTCTCCAAATCCATATTTCTGACGAAAAACGACGACACCTCAAAGCTAATGATCACAAAGTGAATCTCAAATGAACCGGGGTGGCGGTTGCCGATAACAATATTTGAATCGATGGTTATCACGGCAATATACTTTTACTAACGTTTATGCACAAGGGGAACACATTGGTCTTTGGCCATGCAACGGTACTCCGCCGACTCATTCCGACTGTCCGTCGATGTAAATAGGTATAGTTGTCAATTTTTAATACTTTAGCATTGTTTATTCCTATCGTTTCTGACCGTCGACGCGCTGACCGACTCACCGATCCTTTCCATTATTCATTTAAACGCTGGTTTTTGATTCAAATACAGAGAACATGCGTGTTGATTGGGTTATTGACATCCATTCTGCCGGCTCACGGACAACGACCGATAAAAGCGCCACCGGAATTTGATCGTGACTCCGCAAACAAATACGTGCACCGATTGCACATTTTCACGGGACACGACCAGGTCGATGTCTTTGATATCCTTAGCTATCTTTTCACCAAACACAAGGAAGTGCGACAGGATACCAGCAAGACAAGGGTCGGCCGGCTTTATGGGTCCCTCCTTCCTTCCGCTGAATATACCCTTCAAACCGGTTTTGCAGGAGCTATAAACGGGAATGTTGCATTTTATACAAGCAATCACGAATTTGAAAATATTTCGAATGTCCTTGCCGTAGCCAAATACACTCAAAAAAAACAATTCATTCTTCCCATTCAGGCTAATATATGGACAAAGCAAAACAGATTCAATATTCTAACCGACTGGCATTTTGAAAAATTCCCGCAGAACACATACGGCCTCGGTGGTTTAACTACGGAATCTGACGGATACATGATAGATTACTCGTACATACGATTGTATCAGACGCTGCTGAAAACGGTTAGCCGCGATTTTTATTTGGGGTTTGGTTATGATTTTGACTGGTATTTTAATATTCTCGAGTTGAATCCCCCAAAAGGAACGACAACCGATTTTGAAAAATATGGTCTGTCACCGAGGGAACAATCTTCAGGATTTACCCTCGACTTACTCCTCGATGAACGAAGAAATGCGATTAATCCGGTGCAGGGCAACTATGTAAATATCGTCTATAGAAATGATCCCCGGTTTTTAGGCAGTGATACGGCGTGGCAATCCCTCAACTTCGACATGCGACGATATCAGAATTTTCCGGCTTCATCAAAAAATATTCTGGCATTTTGGACCTACGATTGGTTTACCATCGGTGGCAAGCCTCCTTACCTTAACCTTCCGGCAACAGCCAGCGACACGTACAACAATTTTGGTCGTGGTTATATTCAGGGCCGGTTTCGCGGAAGGAACGTGCTATACCTCGAGTCCGAATACAGGTTCGGCATTTCGCCAAACGGGCTATTTGGCGCCGTTGTATTTGTAAACGCCCAATCTTTCACCGAGGAAACGACGATGAAGTTTGAGGCAATCCTGCCCGGATGGGGAGCCGGTATCCGGATAAAACTCAATAAATTTTCAAGAACAAATCTTTGTCTTGACTATGGTTTCGGACTCCACGGATCAAAAGGAATATTCGCCAATCTCGGCGAAGTTTTTTGAGCCATCCTTTAATCTCGAGCAATATTGTTTGTCGAGAACCTGATGTATAGGGCCGCTTGGCGACAAATAGAATGAGATCCAGCGAATGTGCACTTTGATGCTACTTTTATTTTATTTGGATCAATTCCACTTTTGCGCCCTTTGCAGTTCTCGACGCGATTTGAGTCTTTTGGCCTGATGGGACGAAAATAAATTCTCCCGACCTCATCAATTTAGCTTTTTCTCCTGTTTGAACATTGACGGTCCCGGTTATACAGACTATCACTGTGGGACATTCGGAAGGGGCCAAGGTAAAATTGCCGCCTGGTCCAACCGGCCAGTCGAAAAGTGATGCCTGGTTTTCGCTCCAGTCTTTTCGAATACCCTTCCCTGCGGGTTCAGAACAAACGGGATTCTTTATCGCACTATCAAGTATTTCAATGACCAGGCAGCGGAATTCGGTCTTTCCATCATGCCAAACACGGTGTGTAACGGGATTGCGGCCATAGTCCCTGTATATTGATGACCCAATGTCTACATCAGTGTTTACAGGAGGGCCACTTTTGTTTTTAATGGTGAAGCTCGTTCTTGTCAGGAAGATCACCACCGACGCCAGCGAATGACGATGTTCAGCCGTTGTGTCGTTCTCGGGAATTCGAAGGTCGAGAACCCTGATCAATTTATTCGCAAAAACGACATGGTGGTGAGCGTCCTGATAAGCTTCGATTTGTGCCGGCGCGAACCTACAGTTCAGGAGCAGTGCAAATTGAAGCAATCGTTCGAAGCGTTTCCTTATTTGCATATGACAATTTTTTAGCCGCAGGCTGTAAAAGGAGGCGATAAATAATTCCTTATTTATAGTGACAACGTATTCGAAGTAACGTAATTTTATTTGTGAATATTACACTGCAAAATTAACTATGCATTCACTATGGAAAATCAATTCAGGGAAATCGCGGCTCTAATTGGCGAACCGGTCAGAGCGTCAGTTATGTTGGCGTTGATGGATGGCAGGGCACTAACCGCGACCGAACTCGCGGTTAGCACCGATTCGTCACCTCAAAATATTAGTAACCACCTGGGCAAACTGGTACAGGCGGGGCTGCTTGTTGTCGAAAACCAAAGCAGGCATCGCTACTATCGATTCTCGAGGCAGGAAGTAGCCTATGCAATAGAAGCTCTTGCGGCTTTAACATCGGAGACAAAAAGTCGCGGGGAGAAATCGACGGAGGTAGAGCCAGGAATAAAGTATTGCCGGAGCTGCTATGATCACCTGGCGGGAAAAGTCGGTGTACAAATAACTGATAGCCTAATCCGCCAAAAATTAATTCGCAAAAAGAACATGGATTTTGAAGTGACGAACAAGGGTAAGCGGTGGTTCGCCAACCTTGGAATTGACTTTGTTCCACTACAGTCACTTCGGCGCTCATTCCTGAGGCCCTGCCTGGACTGGAGCGAGAGGCGTTACCACATGGCAGGCTCGCTCGCCTGCGCGCTGCTTGAAAAAATGATCAGCGAAGATTGGCTGAGGAAGACTAGAAATTCAAGAGCATTAATCGTCACAGCCAAAGGCCAAAAGTATCTGAAAGAATTTTTTCTCATCGAAATAGCGAACAGATAATTGCCGAAATTTCATGGTCTGATGTCAGTCGATATATTCCTGGATCCCCAGGGTACTTTTGTCATTGGCGCGCCTCGGTAAAATGGACACAACTCTTTTGATGAACCAGTTGTCTCGAACCAAAAAAAGCCGGGGAGTGCCTTCTTTGTTTCGCGGTTCTGGCCCACAATCGCCAGACACTGCCCATCGCTCTTCGATGAATCAAACTGGTCTCGCAATACCGAAAAAAGTGGTCGCGTATAATCTCACCCATTAACCGGTAAGATCTAATCTTTTACAAATTTTGCAACAAGGTGCTGCAGCTGACCGACAGATATCCGCATGAAATAAGCGCCAGTGCTTAATCGTGAAATATTGAGGCCGACCTGGTAGAAACTCCCTGACTTCTCTCCGCGTTGCTCCGTCATTGCCTGTCCGGATGTATTGTAGACCATGATGATCACTTCGCCGGTCGTGTCACTGTTCAGTTGAACATTTAGTGTATTCTGCGCGGGGTTTGGAAATAATAGTAATTTGTTTGTGCTTTCCGCAGATACCGCACTAGGCGCTGCAGTCACCGACGTTTCCGCCGTCGATGAATCAAGGGTTTGTGTACCAACCAGCGCTGCTGTGCCCTTCGCCTGGACAACGATTGTCGTTGTTGCCGTAGCTTTCACTCCCGATGCGTCAGTGACCGTCAATTTAAAAACGTAGGTTCCTGCGATCATGTTGGTCGCCTGAGTCGTCGCGATGCCAGTATTACCGAGGGTTGCGGTACTAGGTCCCGAAACCTGCGACCAGCTGTAAGAGGCTATGGAGCCGTTCGCCTCATATGACCCGCTGCCGATCAACCACACACTATTTGTGGGTAAGGTAATTGTCTGGCTCGCCGTGAGCACTACCGTCGGGCTCAATCCAGAACCGGAAGACCCACTAGGCTGTGTTGTAGACTGAACGGTCACCTGCACTGTGCTTGAACATGAATCTTTAGAAGCATCCTTTATTTTCACCTGGAAAGTGTACGTACCTGTAACAAGGTTGCTTGCTGTCGCTTTTACCTGAGTGCCGCTGGAAATGGATGCAGTATTGGGACCTGACAATTGCGACCATGCGTACGAATTGATAGTCGAATTAGTGGCCGTCGACGCCGAGGCATCGAGCGTAGTCGAACTGGTGGTGATGGACTGGTTTGGCCCTGCATTGCAATTGACTCCTGAAACGCTGCCACTCGATTGCACCAGTATATAGGGGTCACCGATAAGGGAAACTGTACCGCTCACGTTGCCGGGAGAGGAGCCATCATAGAGAAATTTCTTGAAACTGGTACCCGAGGGCAGCGTGTAGGAACCCGAAGCAGTCTCCGACATGTCCTGCGTCGTGATAGCCCAGATTGCATAAATTTTATTGCCGGAACTATCGAAGCGTACACCGTCGACGCCCGAAGGGAAACTCGGTTGTGAAGCATCCACTTTATAGTTACCCAATAGTCGTTGCATTGTCCTGATAGCAATTCCCTGGTTGGTCAGGACTTCTTTTCCCGGTGTCGCATTAACCAGATTCTTGTACATGCCCATTGCGTCTATTTCGCTCTTAGCCAAACCATTATTTTGTCCGCTATCACCAGTTTCACCTGTTTGATATAAGCAAAAAACATCCAGTCCTGCTTCCATCATCTTTGTATATGCTTTTATGGTGAAGTTTTTCTGCGTTGCGTCGTTTCCCCAGGGCCTATTGTTTGGAAAAACTTCGAGGTTTGCGGCAGATACATAGCTCCACCTTGGAATATTAGATTCGGTAATCATTACTGGCAGATGAGTTCCACCGACTTCCGTCTCAATCGTGCGAAAATTGGCAATTTCTGTATTTATCGCCTGGACCGCATAGTCCGAATTCCTGTGAAATCCAGCCGGGCCGCACGAGGATCCGGTCCAGGAACAAACTGTCCAACTCCAGTAAGGATAGTAATGAAGACTAAGTTCATCGACCCACTGACCGCCACCCTTCTTCAAGAACCACAAATAAAACCAGGAGTATCCGAGGCCGCCCGTGGCGATTTTTGCACTCGGCTGGTATTTTTTAATCACCTGGTTCGCGATCTTACATAACTGGACATAATCCTCTACCGATGCATTCATATTGGGGAGATCACCTGAGGCCGGTTCAACCTTCTCCCATGAACTCGCTGATTGTGTCGAGTCTTCGTATGCATTTACTGAACCGGTCAGGTCCGGTTCGTTCCATACTTCAAAAAAGGTGAAATAAGAGCCAACCGACTGAACAACATCATAACAATATTTTGCCCAGAGATTGCTTGTATTGATGGAGCCGTCGCTGTTAAATGGAGCATTGTAAATCCCATTGGGCAGCCAGGATCGTGCTCCATTGCTTGCGGTTGCCGTACTCTGCCCTGTATACACTGGACCGCCAGTTGCGTCGAGGCAAAAAGTAGAGTTCCGCATCCCTTTGGAATATGGATACTGGAGGCGGGCTTGGTACGTTCCCATTCCATATTGCAGGTAATATTGTACGGAAACTGTCGACCTGGTTGCCCGGGCACCGCCGGCATACATCAGGTCATAAAGTTGTTGATCCGTATACTGGGAACCATAATACCCCGGGTTTTCGCCCAACTTGAATTGAGCATTTGCTGGCTGGAACCCAAAGATCAAAACTAGCACACCAACAAGCGTTTGAGGGAACTTCGTCGCAAAGGAATAGCGCATGGCTTTTCGCAGAGCAGGGACAAATAGTTTCATAGCCTTGGAAAAAGGGTTTTTTCAAAGTGATACAATAAATAGTAACCGGTTAATTGACAACCGGCAAATGCCCGTCTTGAACAAGGATTAATAGTCTGAGAGGTCGTAGGATTTCCGGGGAAGTTCTTTTCTCAATAAGCGTTTTATCGAAAGCACAATGAGGATCAAAGTCCTTGCCAAAAAAACCGATTGTTGGTAAGTTATCGGTTAGTAAAAAAAAATGCGTGATTATACGTTATGCCGGAATGTCAGTCCGCATAATTTATTTAATGGTAAATCGAAAATATAAAGTACCCAAAGCCTGACAAGAATAACGACTGCTACAAATCACATTACGTATGCGCATCACCGTTATATCGCTAATCCGCTTTCATTAAAGTTTTTTTGTCAAAAGCCGCGCCTCGTTCGACACAATCATCTTTTAACAGTACAAGTTGGATAGAATTGTTTCCTTTCACTAGCGTAAAATAGCCCACTGCCTGTTGATCACATGGGCTGTGTCCTGAAAGCTTTTGAAATGCAACCGTATCATGTTTTAACGAAAAGGTCATCGATTCGATGATCATGCTGTCTTTTGCAGATACCGATTTCGTATTGCCGTTTTCGTCTGGAATATCCATCGGCTTGTCCCCTGCATAGTAGATCGTAACCGACTCCATTTTAAAATCGAACAATACAGTTGTCGGATCAGGAATATTGATCTCCCCTTTCCAGCGTGTGTTAGCAATTTGTCCCATCGAAATTCCCGAGCTAGTGACGAGCAGGAGAAGCGGAATACACTTTTTGAAGATGGTAATCATATATACATTTTGGTGTTAAAAACTTGTTCTTAAAATGGAATTCCTAAAGGCAGATGCTGATGCCGGTGGAAAAAACACAGCCGACCTCGTGGGCAGTATTAAGGTTGGTTTTTTTCTTAATATGCCTGAAGGTAGATGAGGTGCTTGGGTAATATCCCAGTCTCCACCTGCCGTTCAGGTCAACATCGTAGTTGAAGGTAGCAAAAAGGCCCAGCTCGAATTTTCTTTTTTGTATGGGGAACCAGAAAAATTTTGCGCCTGGTTCTGCGATCAGACCGATACGGTGCAGCGACAGTGTTTTTCCATACTGGGCAGCGAGGGAGTCAAATGACGGCGGCATGCCTTCATTTAAAACTATACGGTCAAAATGCTCGCCCGCCGAGAGCCCGGCAGCAACCCACCAGGATTTTCTCTGAACAACCCTCCGGTAGGCGCCAATGGTAAAATCAGCAGTGATTAGGTCCTGCCTCGAAACCACCGTCGCTCCGTTGATGAAATAAGCCATTCGACTTCCCACAGGCAAAAGTCCGAGGTCAAGCCTGATGGCCCGCTGAATCTCCTGAGGCGGCACATAGCCATACTTGGACATAAAATTATTAATCCTGGTATCTTCGGCAGTATAAATCGCCGCCGCGGAATTAATCATGAAAGTGTAATGATGCGCAGGCGTGGAGTTCCGGGACTCAGCAAATTCCGACGACTGGCTGTCCTTTGGCTGGCAAAAACTAAGCTTGGGAAAAAGCAATATGGTATAAGGTATAAGATTGCACCAACGCATATCCTAATTTACGAAAATACTGCCGTCAATTCATATTTCAAATGTTAAGCCACCACCTATTTTTTGAACAGCTTTTGTTCGTAAACATGGCTATCGGTGGTGATTCGGACAATGTAGATTCCTCCTGCCAGGTTTTCACAATTGACCAGAATTTGCGCAGAGCCGTTCGTGTTTTCGACATGCTCGATCGTTTTGCCCGAAGCATCAATAAGGGTAATTTCCTTGATCGTCTCATCACCCGCAGTAACTGTAAAACTATTGACCGCCGGGTTAGGGTAAACCTGTGGCAATTCGTTATTTCCGAAATGCACGGTTACCACTTTTGAATAGCTGGTTGATCCGTCTTCATTTATTATTTTAAGACGATAGAAGTTATACCCGTCAGCGGGATTATTATCATTGAGCGTGTAGGTCTGTGCAATCGACGAAGTTCCTGAGGCTGGTACCTGCCCGATTGAATCATAGCTTAGCCCGTGTGCGCTCCGTTGCACATCGAAATACTTGCTCCCTAATTCAGACTGCGTCGTCCAGGCGAGTGCGACATATTGATTCGCAACATTAGTCGCGGAGAAAGCAAGCAGTTTGACTGGTAAGGAGCCATCCGTTATCGTAAAATTTCCAAACGTCGCCGTCGACAAAATAGAATTGTTATGGCTGGTTACAGCCATCCCGACGTTGGCAGTTGCGCTGCCGAAGCCGAGGTCAACTGTCGTGCCTACCGGGGTCCAGGAATTGGAGGTTCCAGTTGGCGATATGGACGCGGTATATTGTGTACCACTCTTACTAATTTGAATCCAATAAGGAGAAGCCAACCCGGCCATTGTCAGCGTTGTCGTGGGGCCTCCCGGCGTACTTCTATATTCGAACACGATTCCGCCGGCGCTGGTCGTTCCCAGAAACACGAAACGGGATGTGTTGCTGATGCTGTCTCTAAACATGAGTCCGGCTTTATTTAAGGCATTGGCGGCATCCTGAGTGAGAACTTCTGCGCTAACATATTCGTCACCGGTCAGGTTGGTAAAGGCATATTGGAATTGATCGTCGGACCCTCCGATGTCGGTTCCCGATCCCGTTATAGTGTAGATACCATTGTTCAGGCAGGAGGATCCCGCTACACCAATGTCGCCGATGTCCGCGCTAAAATACCTTGTTGGCAACGGTCCGCAATTGCCGGTGCATGCTGCTGTCGTAAATGTTCCGGTAGCAGTGGCACTGGCACCCGACCCACAATTGGCAATCACTGTATAAGTATAACCCGTATTACAGGTCAGCGCAGTCAGTGAAAGCGAATTTGCCGTTGTCGTACGCGTTACCCAGCTGCTGACTACCGAAGTTTTGTATTGCACAGTATAACTGCTGGCGCCGCTGACGGCTTGCCATCCAAGGGTCGCCGAATTCGGCGTCAGGTTGCTCGCTCCAAGACCTGTTGGCGTCGTACAGCTATTTGTCAACTGGCCAAAGACTTGTAATTCATTAATTACGTAGCCAGTCGATGTACTGCTCCTGCTGGTTCCCTGCATCCGCACATAGCGGTAGCTTTGGCTGGCCAGTATGATGGTGTTGGTCACTGCCGTATTATTGATCACGGTATATAAATTGGTAAAATTCAATCCGTCATTTGATCCGAGAATGTTGAACGCCGTCGCATAGTTGCTTCCCCAGTTCACGACGACCTTGCAGAGGTCGTAGGATGCACCCAGGTTCACCGTGAGATTCGCGGTGTCACCGCCGCCAATACCGCTGGCGGCCGCAGTCCACGCCGTCGAAGGATTGCCATCAATGGCATATGCCGGCGTGCCACTAGCCGTAGATGATGCGGAATCACTCGAGCTGGCGTTAGTCGCCGAAGACGCTACATTAGATAAACCGCTGCAAGCATTGCTGGTGGTCAGACCGTAAACCATTACCTGGTTGGAAAATGTATTAACATAAACTTTGCCGTTAGCAATGGTTGGCGGATTCATTTTGGAAAAATTGCCCAGGTTATCTTTTGCGGCCATGTTGGAATTCCAGAGTTCAACGGTAACATTGTCGGCCCGGACGGCGCGCAAAATCCCCGCGCAAATCTGCTGGTTGGCATTACAACCACTGACGGCGTGCGAGATCCAAAGTATCGCGGAATTCGGGTCGCTTCCATTCGACGATACAGACATATAAGCACCCGACGCCCCAGTTGGTCCGCTGACACTCCCGCTAACGGGCGCACTCAGTGTGTCACCCGCAATCTTATAGGACTGTAATAATGCGTTCTCCGAGAACATATAGACATACTGATTCGCAGCTCCGCCAAAGTAGGCGAACGAGGAATGCATTTGCTCGTTGGGGGATAAGGTGAAAGTCTGAATAGCGCTATCCACCGTCGGGTTGAATGCGCCTAAATTGGCCTGGTTTAGCACATACACGAATTTTCCCTTGACAGCCGTCATCAGTAAGTTCGTATTTGGCACCAGCATGGCCTGCGTCCCAAAATCGAGATCGGCATCGTCGTAAATCAGGTAGTTGTAAGGTGTGAAAAAACTGGTGATACTTAAGGCGGACGCGGTATTGTCAAGGGTATTGGGGGTAAGTTTCACCACACTCTCTCCGACATTAGGGAGAACTCCAGGAGCATCGGTAAACCCGTCTTCCCCTACTCTGCCGTTTCCTGTTGCTACATACATGTTGCCAGCAGAATCCACGGATGGCGCGCCGCCACTCATCCAGATTCCCCCTCTCCCATCGTTTGGCGATGAGATCCATCCCAGCCTAAGTTGCAGGCTTGTTGCATCGAAACCGACAATCCATCCATGATTGGGATCCCAGTCGCAGTGCGCAGCGAAACAAACATAAACAATACCGTGGGACAAGACCAGACCGACACGGTTTACTTGTCGTCTCGGGTCGAATCCAATTTTTCCTCCGATGTTTCCATCGCCTGTGCCTGCGAGCGTATCGACGATCTCCACCGGGCTATTCGCCTTTTCGGCTCCTGTACTCAAGTCGACGGCGTGCAGGAATTGATGGAAGCCCGACGTGGTATATGTGTATTCCTCGTTGGCTACCGTGTTGTCAAAGGTATGGTTGTCCTCGACGCCCGGCGTAGTGCTCACGATCTTGGTAACAAAATACATCGTATTGGCCGTTTTGTCGATTACAGGGGTACCTACCAATCCGATATTGCTTGAGAAATCGCTGTAAAAGCCTCCGCAAAGCCCCGGGTGCATGTCCGTGTTGTTGGGCGGGCGGTATCCGGCGGGAGTATAATTTTTTTGCCAATATGCACCAATCGTTCCGTCATCTGCATCGAATGCATATATAGTATTGTTTGCCGTGCATACATAAAGCACATTTTTCTTGCCGGCGCCAGCTATGGTAACGTTACTAACAATCAGTGGCTGCGCAAATACCTGGTCGTCGACCGGCCGAGCATACAACAAACCAAAGGAATTATTATTGACATTGGTGGTATTCAGGCTGGTTTCCTGGTTGTTCCAGCCTGTGCGCGATAGGTCATTGTGTTGAGTTAGCACATCCGTTTGGGCCCGGATTAGCCCTACATAAAAAATTGCCAGCAGCAAACACGCGCCACCAGGATAGAATCTCCTCATGATGTTGAAATTTTCGCTAGGCAATTATTTACTGGCGAGCATTTCAGCCTGCTCAACAGCCAAGATGCTTTTTCTTTCTGACTCTTTTACGGCGTAAATAATCGCATCTTTCACCGATTTTTCCAGGTCATTTGGGGCAAAAAGAACTGGCGTTTTTTCGGAAACTTGTACAAAACAAAAATGTAACGGCTTCTCCGTGAAGATCTTCCCTTCGAACTGAGTCAGACCTTCCGCAAGCGTCATTTCGTAGGCCAGCGGAACACTCCTTTCACCAAGGCTGCAACTTGTTGTAATCATATCAAACTTTAAAATTGACAGAGATTTCAAACTATGTATCTGTGCCCGAGGTAGGTTTCTTTTAGAAGTAGTAGGGGATGATGCTTAAAGATAAAATCTTTTTTTGAAATTGAACTTTTAAACGAGAAAACCTTCATAATTTTTTTTATACACATAGGGATGATTATCGGCCTGTAACGTGCACGACTATGTAAACAAATCCCTGCCTGTCCAGAAAAAAACTTAGATATTCCCATTTTGGGAAGCCTTTTCAGTTCGGCTTTCCATAACAGCTTAGCTCCAAATGGTTTGAAAAATGGCAGCAAATTGAATTGACCAGGAACATCACAATTTCATTCGATCGGATTGTTCGGCAGCAAAAAAATGAAAGCAATGCGCAGACGAGGCGCAGTGAGAGATTCGACAATTTAGAACATGCTTTACAGTTAAGCTAAATTCAGACCGCAAATCCTGAGCTTTCAAAAAATTGCCGCAAAAAAAATAAAGACATTCATTTGCATATACCAGACAAGCCTTCCGGACGAAAGGCCTTTATCAAGAGCTTGAGCATTTCCAGCTTCCAATTTTTTCAAAGGCGTTCAAGTTTGCTGTTCAAAGTAATCACTTCGCCCTGGCCAGTCTGATAGCGTCGCATAACATCGCCTGTCTTCAGTTTCAGGACGCCTCCATTCTTTGAATATATTTTTGCAGTCAGCAACCTGCCCTCTTTCCACATCATGTTAATGACAAATCCACCCCTTGCGCAAATACCCGAAACCTGGCCGGCATTCAGCGATTTCGGCAAAGCAGGCAACAATTCAATTTCGAATACCCCATTCGTATCCCTCCGCTGACTTTGAACAAGCATTTCGGCAATTGCCGCAGTGGCGCCAAAGTTTCCATCGATCTGGAACGGCGGATGATTATCAAATAGGTTTGGTAGCGTCCTCATTGTGAGCAGGTTTGTCAGGAGTCTGAATGCATGATCGCCATCGTGCAGACGATTCCACATATTGATTTTCCATGCAAGACTCCAGCCTGTCCCCGCATCCCCACGCGCCTCCAGGGTCTTGCGCGCAGCTTCGGCAAGTTCAGGTGTTCCATCAACGGTGATTTGGTTGCCGGGAAACAATGCGAATAAATGCGAAGTGTGCCGGTGATGCGGATCTGTCTCCTGGTAATCTTCGACCCATTCCATAATGCGCCCAGTTGCCGGGCTTATCCGAACAGGGGCAAGCTTTTCCAGCGCCCTGAGGCACCTGTTTCCAAAAGCAGTATCATATTGAAGGAGCTTGGATGCCTCAGCACAATTGGTCAGTAAATCGTGAATGACTTCCAAATCCATTGTTGCCCCATAGGTAAATTCGGCCGTTTGGCCGTTTGGAAGTATAAATGAATTTTCCGGAGAAAATGACGGATTGGTAATCAGCTTCCCGGGAAATGGCGTGCCGGCAGGAGCTTCCACCAGGAAATCGAGAATGAACTCGGCAGCGCCTTTCATCAAAGGATATCCTCTCGTCTTAAGAAAAGCTTTATCTCCTGAAAAACAAAAATATTCCCATGGATCCTGTGCAAGCCACGCAGCCCCCATGGGCCAGATTCCCTGGGGACCGTCTGCGGGGGACGTAAAACCCCAGGCATCTGTCAGGTGATGAACAACCCAGCCATGCGCGTCATACATTTCTTTGGCGGTTCTTGAGCCCGTCCTGGCAAGTTCATCTTCAAGGTCAATCAACGGCAAATGCAATTCATGGAGATTGGTAACTTCTGCAGGCCGATAGTTCATTTGTATATTGACGTTCGTATGATAGTCGGCGTTCCATGGCGGGTCCAATTGCCACGCCCAAAGGCCCTGAAGATTGGCGGGCATCCCGCCTGGCTGCGAACTGGATATCAGCAAATACCGCCCAAATTGAAAATACAGCTCAATTAAACCCCTGTCGGGGATTCCGCATTGTCGGGCTTTCTCCAGTCTCTCATCCATCGGCAAAGCGCCAACATCTTTGGCGCCCTGTTCATCAAATTTCAGGCTGAGTCTGTTAAATAACTTTCCGAACAATAAGACTTGCGCATTTCTTAACGATGGTAAAGATTTGAAAGAAGCAGCCGCATTTTCCTTCTGGCAAACCTGGACGGGATCAATGTTAACCTGAGTAATTCCTTTGGCCAGATTTTTCAAACCGGGATAGTCCGTCGCGCCGGAAATATAAAGACTTGCGCTATTGGCATTTTCGATATGGAGGACGCCGCCGGTGGATTCAAGCCTGCCTCCGTTGACGGCTGCCCGCGCTAATGCCGCAAAATGCAATCCCCGGGCGTTACCGTACTCATCTTTTACAGGAAGCCGGCCCCTAAGGGTGATTTCATTTCCAGCATTCAATCCAGAACTACAAACAGCGTCTTTTTGACGACAGAGGGTAGCCCTGAAATTGATCTTGCCTGGCCGGTCAGCAGTAAATTTGATAATGATTACCCCATCTGCCAATGAACAGAAATATTCACGCGTATAATGTACACCTGCAGATACAAACCTAACAGTGACGATGCCGGAAGAAATGTCGAGAGAGCGGGAATAGTTTGTCGCATTTAATGTTGGTTCATCGAGCCAGAGTTCACCAAGTGATTCATAGGGCCTGATGTTTTGAGGCTTTCCCATCATCGTCTTGAGCGCAAGGGCAACTGCCTCATCATTTTTATTTTCAAAAAGCAATTTCCTGATTTTTGGCAGCGCGTCGCGGGCTTGGGGATTATTCGGGTCCATGGGATACCCGTCCCACAGCGTATGCTCATTCAATTGGATCCTCTCATCGGCTACGCCCCCGAAAATCATTGCTCCGAGTTTTCCGTTGCCTATGGGAAAAGCCTCTTCCCAACTCGCAGCTGGCCGCCGATACCATAACAGATTCACACCTACTGGATTTTCAGCGCGGCCAGTGATGGACGCCCTGTCCTGCCACCCTTGCGAAATAGATACCGGCCTTTCCGTCGCGGCCGGGACAGGTCCCTTCCCCAAATCATGATCCTGGGCTGCGACAACGAAGACTGAAAAAACAAAAGGAACCACCAGGCCCGTGATGATTCCTACAAGCACGTTTTCACGCAAATTTTTAATCATGATTTCCGGCCAATGGCAATTAGCCAATCGCAAATCTAACTATTTGACGCGCATAAGTTCATTGATCTTAACCTGAGGGCTCAGCGCCCTATGAACCTTTTCCACCGTAAGCGACTTGGGAAGCGTAAAAGTTTTTTTAACCTTAATGTCGTCGCTGGAAGCACCAACCAAAACTTCATATGATCCCACATCCGCAATCCAGGCAGATTCATCGGTACTGAATGAGGCAAGGTCCCTGGGTTCAAGGGCGAAATGAACTGTCTGCGATTCGCCTGATTTTAGCAACGAGGTTTTTGCGAATCCCTTTAATTCAAAAGAAGGCTTGTCAACTTTGCCTGCCGGCGCAGCCAGATACAACTCCGCAACCTCCCTGCCAGGGACAGCGCCGGTATTGGTTATGGTTACCGAAGCACTAAGCTTGTTGTTAAAAACCGGTGAGCTCAATGTCAAATTCTGATAAGAGAACGTGGTGTAAGACAGGCCAAAACCAAACGCATAGGCCGGCTTTACATTAAAAGATACAAAATAGCGATAGCCCACATATATCCCTTCCTCGTAGGTAATTTCTGCAGGAATAGATTTCATGCCAAACATTCCGGTAGTCGCCTTTTCAGGGAATTCCTTCCCAGGAAAATTCTTCGCTGATGGATTGTCCTGATATGACGCGGCGAATGTCGTAGCCAGTTTTCCTGAAGGATTTACTTTGCCACTCAGCAAATCGGCAATTGCATTTCCACCTTCCTGTCCTGGCTGCCATGCAAGCAGAATGGCGTCCACTTTATCCTTGAAAGTGGCTACATCAATGACCCCGCCAATATTCAGTACGACAAGCACCGGCTTGTGGTGAGCGTGGAAAGCCTCGCATGCATTTGCGATCATTTGATTTTCTTTCGCCGTCAGTTCATAGTCATCCGCAATTTTCCTGTCATTTCCTTCGCCGGCATTTCTTCCAATATAAATAATCGCCAATTCGGCCGAAGACGCTTTCTGTTTAATATTATCCAGGTCGAATTCGAATTCAGGAGCCGCCGGCGTCGGGTTCATAATTTCCATCAATGGGTTTTTCTTCGGGTGCTTTGCAGAATAATCGCTTAAATAACCGGTGTAGGCGGTTTGCAACTCCCCATCAATTTTGAATCCTGCGTTGGCGAGTCCTTCGGCCAACGAAATAGCATATGCCTTGGTCACATCGCCACTTCCTGTTCCTCCGGCAATCAGGTCGTAAGCATGGTTGCCATATAGTGCGATTGTTCCGGATGACTTGGTAATAGGGAGTACCCTGTCATCATTTTTTAGCAAAACCATGCCTTCAGCCGCCGCTTCACGTGAGATCCTGGCATGAAGCTTCAGGTCGGGATGATTCGAGAACTCATATTGTTTAAATGTCGGTGTTTTCAACATCACCCGTAAGATGCCTGCGACATTCTCATCCAGCAATTTTTCATCCAACTGCCCGGATTGGACGCCGTCGATGATTTTCTTTACCTGGTCGCCTGTGCCAGGCATCAAGAGGTTGTTACCCGCCTTAATCTGTGCAACGGGATCCTTACCGCCGAACCAATCCGTCATGACATAGCCTTTGAAGCCCCAATCGTTTCTTAAGATCTTCGTCAGAAGATCGTGACTTTCCGAGGCATAGGCTCCGTTAATATAATTATATGAGCTCATGATGGCCCATGGCTGGGAACTCCTTACGGCGATTTCAAATCCTCTGAGATAGATTTCTCTCAATGCCCTTTCGCTAATGATGGTATTAATAGAATTTCGGTCGGTTTCCTGGTTATTTGCCGCAAAATGTTTTGGTGTAGCACCCGTACCCTGGGATTGAATGCCCTCGATAATCGCGGCAGCAGTCCTTCCGCTAATCAAAGGATCTTCCGAGTAATATTCAAAATTTCTGCCACCGAGAGGATTGCGGTGAATATTCATACCCGGCCCCAGAATAAAATCAATTCCATATTCCTTTATCTCATTACCAAAAGCTACCCCAAGTTTCCTTACCATGGCTGTATCCCAGCTTGACGCAAGCAAAGTTCCCACAGGCCACGCGGTGGTATAGCTTTTGTTCGTTGTATCAAAGAAAATGTGTATGCCTGCCGGGCCATCCGCAAAATTGAGAGAAGGAATACCCAACCTTGGAATGGATACAGTGTGACCTGAAATCCCTTTGACCTTATCCGGCGTATCATCTGTCGGCTTTCCAAGCGAGATTCCAGGGATTGCGAGGCCTTTGCCGACGACCAGTTTCGCCTTTTCTTCCAGCGTCATCGCCTTGACGACGGCGGCAATTGGATCTTTTCCCAACTTTGGCAACGCTTTGTCCTGGGCATGAACGGTTCCTGTCATAAAATAAAGACCGAACAAAGTTCCGAAACAATAGAAATTTTTTTTCATGTTGTGTTGCTCATTTAATTGAAAAACTAAAAAAATGATCAGTCAGCGCAGAAGAGGCCGATCGATCATTTTGCTTTTTTCACCCGTTCCCCTTCCGCGTCGAACATGCCCATTAAGTTACCGGTGATATGATCATCATCTTTCCGGTTCATGACCAGGTTTACGTCATAACCCTGCGCGGTAAAATAAACTGTCGCCGTCGTGTCCTTGACTTCGATTTTGTCGATTTTTGCAATCTGGGTACCCGTTGAATCCTGGACAACTCCCGACATCGAAGTATCCTTTTTTTCAAGGACAAATATCATTCTTGTATCGCCTTGGGGAATGCCTTTTACCAATACGCTCCATGTGTCCGCAAAATAGTCTGCGCCTGATTTTGATTGAGCTCGTGCAGCTATTGATAGAAGCGCCAAAGCAATCGTTGCACCCAAAAACCCTAATTTCCTGATCATTGTGAATTGTTTTTATGTGATGTAAATGTTTGCCATAAGAGTCCGCTACTGCGGGTTTGTTAGTTTTCGTGGGCTATCAAATGACGATTCATTCTTGTTGCAGCTTTGTGTATCGCTAAATGTAAGAGCAAAAGATTCAAGTTCTGCAAGTCCTTTTTTTGTACTGATTCCCCTGATAACCGGCGCAATCGTGTTCAAAAAAATCTCATATGAGGAGAGCCCGAACTTTTTGAATTTTTGCTTGCGCACGATAGATTCATAGAGGAGCGCTATGGCTTCCATGGTAACTTCCGCAACGGTTTCCCTCCTGAAACTGCCCTCATTTATTCCGGTGTTGACAATTTCGATGATTTTCTTCCAGTAGCGATGCGCGTTCGTTGCATCCATCTTTTTTTCCAGCGCGGGATAATAGTAATGCAGATCCTGGAAAAATATTTTATTCACTTTGGCTTCGATTTCGATACCGGTTGACCACATATAAAACAGAAATGTTACCGGGGTATGCCTTCCTCTGTCGGTCTCAAATATTTCCTCTTGCCTGGAAAAGTAAAGTTTTAAGGCCTCACTGAGAAGGTCCTCTTTATTTTCAAAGTATTTGTATACTGTCTTTGTCGACATGCCCAGTGGCTCAACGAGTTTTTGAACAGACATTTCGCGAATCCCAAATTTGAGAAACTGTTTTAGCGAAACTTCCAAAATTTCATTGCGTACCTGTCGGTTCATTGGAAAATATTTTCTTCTTGATATTTTCCGCAAAGGAAACGGAAAATAACAATATAAAAAAAATTTCCGCACACCTGGACACATGTTTAAGCAAGCAATTTGCAGCAATAAGCTGTCCTGGATCCCGGAAAACCTTTTGCAAGTCCGGGATAAAGTTCAATTCCAGAAAATTATCAAAAGATTGAACCGCCCTGCGGTCCGCCTTATTTTCTCAATTTATACCCGTCAATTCGGAAGATGAAGATTTCAAGAATAAGGGCTGGAAAAACATTCCCTTGAAGAGGCGCGTATAACCTCTTCTCGCTCAATTAGAAGTCAATGTTTATATTAAAATTTATCGTCAAGGGTTTCAAACTGACTTCCCCATCATGGAAAAACAACCAAAAAGTTTACATTTGCGTAACATAATCAACCCGTTTTTAGTTAGACCCTCCATAAATTTGAAGCCCTGCCATTTTTGGCGGGGCTTTGATCATTTAAGGTTCCGCAAGCGATCAAAATTGGAACCGGAATTGCCGCTTTCGCCTACCGGGAAAATATGTAGCTTTATGAAAATTCCTGGATTGCGACATGAAAAACAACAGCACCCATTCTGAAGACACGCTGGCTTGTTACGATGCGCTGATCGCCAAAGTCGATGGAATCAAAAGAAAGGGTGCAACCATGCCCTATTCTTCGATGAATGGTAACATGTTCTCGTACCTGGAAAAAGACGGATCGTTCGGGCTGCGGTTACCGGAAACTGACAGACAAGCCTTCCTGAAAAAATACAAAACCTCGCTTTTTGTGTCATTTGGCATGGTGATGCAGGAATACGTGCTCGTCCCTGAGAACCTTTTTAGAAATACCCGCGAACTGGCGCCCTTTTTCAAAAAGAGCGTTGAATATGTAAAAACACTCAAACCAAAGCCGTCGACAAAGAAATAATCCGCCGGCGGCTGGGCGGCTGACCGTAAAATAATTTAGTCATCAAACAGAAATTTCCTGTTGACATTCTGCCTTTGACTGCCCTGATTTTGGTTTTTTCCGGGGCAGCGGGTTCCTTTGTGGCCACGCTCGTCGCAGGTCATCACAATCATTCCCTTGTCCTGGTTGCATTTTTTTATATCTGGGTACTTTCACCGTTCATCGGAATGATCGTTGCTTTCCTTATTTCCCGGCGTTGGCCACCGGCGGTTCGGGTGCGTCTTTGCTGGTTGATCTGCCTGTTGGCAGCAGCCTCGACGTTAGGCTATTTCTTGTTACCGGGTATTTTTGGAACGAGGCCCGCTTTTGTTTTCCTCGTAATTCCATTATTGAACTGGGTCCTATTGGGTGTCATGTATTTTTCTTTTTCAAAGACTGAAAATAATGGTGATCTTAAAAACCAGATCGGATGAAAGTCACAAGGAAAATATTGATTCCCCTAACGTTGCTCCATGCTTATTTTCTGCCTTTCGTTTCTTCCGCACAATTGACAGGCGAAGCGAAGATCGTTGACAGTTTATTCTCGGGAATTTGGAAAGGTTTTTCCCTATGCCAGCAAAAAAATACGGCCTGTAATGATGAGCAGGTGGTTTATTATATTTCCCCGATGGTTGGTAAACATTTGGTGCCTGTCAGGGCCTCCAAAATCGTCTCCGGCCGGGAAATTAACATGGGTGACATTGAATTCCGTTTTGACCCAGATAAGGTTGAATTGGTCTCCGACTCCTCAAAGGTTACCCTCTGGAAATTGAAACGCTCTGAAAACAAAATCCAGGGCGCACTCTATGTCGGTGATTCATTATACCGCATTGTCACGCTATCGCGCTGAATTATTGCAGGGTGATATATCGTAAAGGATGGATTAGAATTTGTACTATACACCTAACCTATGGTTTTTTCATAGGATATTGGATAATGCGGGGGTTGAATTTCGATTCAGACCCCCAATTGTTAATAGGCCTTACCTTCAGTTAAACAATCCATTCGCCTTTAAACACTTTGATTCGAATAAGATTTTTTGAATACCGCTTCTGGCAGCGAAGGCAAAAACCAAATAGGCAATTTTTTCCCCATGCCGGCTAAATCGTAGAATGGTTGCTGCTATTTCATTTGGTATTCTGCCTTTGGCGAAATGGCATTGTTAAAAGGAAGAAAATCTTGTCTCCGCAACGCGAAAAAGCCCTGCCACGAATGGCAGGGCCTACAATTAAACCGAAAAACAAATACTTGAGCCGCAAAAAAATAGCATCAACCCCCTTTTGGATTGATGCTATGTATCCCTATACTTCCATTATTACAAGCCCGGTGCCAAAATCGAAGTCGCAGGATTTTAAAGCGGAATTGAATTTCTAACTCGGCATTTTATCTGGATTGACTAATAGTTTTCCACCTAATGCAATACATGATTACAAAATAGTGCTTAATGAGAAGGAAGGATTTCTTATCTCCATCATATTTATTCTCGGTCGGTGTTCGGTGGCCAGCAGCTACGCCTTGGTCCCCGATTACCAGTCGAACCAAAACTAATTGTTTCTTTTAGTTGTTTAAAGTGCCGGCCTTGTGGGCAGAGACAAGGCGCACTTTTTTTTGCGTTAAAGAGGATCATTTTTGCGATATTTGATATATCGTTCAACTAACGGGGGCATAATCGATGTGGCGCCCTCGGGGTTTTCCGATTTTAATTTTTCCGCTTTCTTTTTACTATGCACAGCCGTCAGCGTATGTGCTTCTTCTCTTTTAGCAGCGCTGGCAGAAAGGCTGGCAGTTTTGCTCATGAATTGAATTATTTTGTGAGCCCATCCATGCTCAAAAACAGTGCACATTTTAATTTATCAACACCCCCCGCTTCGTTTTAACAAAAAGATGCAATTCAAAGTTCCTGCCCTTCCGCCTTCGCCTGATTGAAGCCAGAATCACCTGCCCTCAACTCAGTGTTTAGAATGAGTCTCCTCGAGAGGCAGATATCTTCTGCCAAATATTCATCAACCTGATGAAGAGCCGCTGTAAATCCTGCCTCGAATCCAAAATAGGATCCTTAGAAAGGAAGTCTGTGCGGAAGCCATCCGGTTTGGCCTGCTCCTAAGGGAATTTTCTTCCACTGACCAGCCGCCTACAAATGCTCTCCCGGCTCTCCTGTGTTTCCGTGCCTCCAGGTTCGACGCTCGACAACCCGAGGGAACAGAACTCGTTCTTTATGACGACCAGGACGCGTCCGCGCTGGGACAAGGAATTGATCAGCCAGGGCAATAAATTTTTGGAACGCTCCGCGAATGGACAAAATATTACCAGCTTCCATCTCGAAGCGGGCATTGCTTTCTGGCATTCTCAAAAAGGAGGCTATCCTGAAAAATGGCTAAATATTCTGCATCATTATGATTTCCTGTTGCAACTAAACTACTCGCCGGTTGTGGCACTTAATCGGATTTATGCTGTCTATAAAGCAAAAGGAAGAGACAATGCGCTGACAGAGTTGGTGAATCAGCCGTTGCCGCAAAACCATTTTTTCTTTTTACTGCTTGGCGAATTGTACAAGGTGACAGATGATAAAAAAGCACGACAGAACTTTGAGAAAGCCTTAACACTTGCCGGAACAAAATCGGAAAAACAGGAGATCCGCAAAAGATACTCGCATTAAGTTGAAGGACAATCCTCCGCGAAATTTACTTCACATGGTTTAGATACGCCGTTAATCGATCATTTCGGAGGCTTTAACAGCTCTTTTACGGTTTTCTCCAGAATCACTACAGATCGGGGAGATAAGTTTGGGTTTCATTAAAATGCTTAGTATGACAATAAAACAATCAATGCTTACCCTCGCTTTGGGAGTAGGCGCCATCGTAGCCGGCACCGTGGCCTATAAAACGTTTCATTCGGGCGCGATCACGGATGGTTCTTCCGGGTCGAGCCCTTATGTTCAGTTGGCTAAATATTCACCGAATACTGATCCGGGCGCCGAGGCAGATTTTGAGCATGCCGCAGCAAAATCTGCGCCTGCGGTAGTTCATATCAGGACACTTGTCAAGGGAAAGGAGATATCCATGCCTGACCTTGGGCAGGATAACCCCTTTAAGGATTTCTTCGGCGATGGGTTTCCTAAAATGAATCCTGGCACAATGCCTCCGCAGCGTGCATCCGGTTCTGGCGTGTTGATTAGTCCCGACGGCTATATCGTGACCAACAATCACGTCGTCGACGGATCCACGGAATTGACCGTTACGCTAAATGACAAGGTTAATTATAAGGCTAAGATCATCGGAAAGGACGCTAGTTCGGATCTCGCCGTGATTAAGATCGATGGGCACAACCTCCCCTTTCTCACGTTTGCCAATTCAGATAATGTGAAACTTGGGCAGTGGGTTCTTGCCATCGGCTATCCCCTTAACCTGGGAACGACGGTAACGTCCGGAATAGTAAGTGCGAAATCAAGAAATATCGGAATCAACAGCCGCGGCAGCAGCTCGCCAATTGAATCATTTATTCAAACTGACGCAGCTGTAAATCCGGGCAATAGTGGTGGTGCGCTCGTTGATCTCAATGGTAATGTTATCGGAATTAATAGTGCCATTGCATCGCCGACAGGATCATACGCAGGTTACTCATACGCCATTCCATCAAATTTGGTTGCGAAAGTAGCTAATGATATTATTAAATATGGAAGCAACAAGAGAGCTTACCTGGGCGTGATGTATCCCAATGATGAAATGAGCGACGAAGACCGTCAGAAAAACAATATTAAAGAAGGTGATGGCGTCTTTGTCATGGATGTGGCAAAAGGCAGTGCCGCTGAAGAAGCGGATATTCAAAAAGGCGACTTCATTACCAAGGTAAATGGAGAAACGCTCAATAACGGAACAGAATTGCTCGAAAAAATTTCCGACCGTCGTCCTGGCGACAAAATTGAAATCACGTTTACCCACAACGGACAGACGAAGACTGCCGATGTAAAGCTTAAAGGCGACTCTGGAACTTACGCTAGTGTAAAAGACCAGGTTATCGACCAGTTAGGAGCGTCCTTCCAGCCATTGGATAAAGACAAGGCGGAATCGATGAATATTTCTTCAGGAGTGATAGTAAAAAGTCTTGGCCAGGGGATCTTGTCCGAACAGACCAGGATACGGGAAGGATTTGTCATCACACACGTCAATGATACAAAGGTGTCAACCGTCGATGACCTTAAGCAGGCTTTGAAAAATGCGGGGAATAGCGCAGTAATCAGTGGTGTTTACCCCGAAAATCCAAAGGTTGTATATCAATATGCATTGAATGACCTAAACGGCAACCAATAAAATATGTTTTGGTTTTTTAGTCTTTTTCTTGTCTTGCTAATTCCCGTCTTCGGACGGGAATTTTTTTTTGGAAGCCGGTTGACAACAATACTTTTTAATCTTGTTTAAATTTGACCAATGAAGATACTGATTGTGGAAGATGAAAAGTCTTTGAGGGAATCGATTAAAAAATACCTGGATTACCAGGGATACGTTTGCGAAGTTGCGGACGACTATGCTTCGGCAAGGGAAAAGGTACTTTCATTCAGCTATGACTGCGTTGTCGTCGATATCGGTCTGCCCGGAGGAAGCGGATTTGATATCGTTGCAGAGTTAAAGAACACAGTTTCGAAATCGGGGATTATCATCATTTCGGCAAAAAATGCGCTGGATGACAAGATCCGCGGCCTGGAGCTTGGCTCAGATGACTATCTGACCAAGCCCTTTCACCTGTCCGAACTTAATGCCCGCATCCAGGCAATTTTGCGACGTCGTAATTTCGGCGGAGATAAAGTGATAATCTTTAATGAAATAAAACTTTGGCCAGACAGCAGAAGGGTAACAATTAAGGAAAAACCCGTGGAATTGACCGAAAAGGAATACAACCTGCTTGAATATCTCATTGCAAGTAAAGGCTGGCTATTAACCAAGGCTGCCATTGCCGAGCATATTTGGGGCGACGAGTACCTTCAGGCAGGTGAGTATGACTTTATTTACAGCCATATAAAGAATCTCCGCAAAAAGCTTCTGGATGCGGGCTGCGGAGACTACCTGAAAACGATCTACGGTTCGGGATATCGCTTTTCTGATGTATGAATCTGGCAACAAATGAAACTGTTAACAAAAACGACAATCTATTTTCTCGCTGCCATGGTTGCGCTCCTGGGATTTACCGGAGTTTATCTTTTCATTAGATTCAATGAGGGCTTGAACGAACGCAGTGACAAGGAAATGCTTTATGAAGAGCTGCAGTGGGTAAACTATCTGCAATCTGCAACCTCCGTCAACGCAACTTTTCGTCTTCATTCCCGCGATATTTCCATATACCCCACCGATGCACCGGCTGAATCGCTCGCCTCCGTTTCTGACGCGGGTCAGCTCCCTAATGAGTCAGGAATAATGGTTCCGTATCGGCAGCTCCGCCAAATAGTGGGCATCGGGCAGGTTAACTATCAGATTGACATCAAAAAATCACAGGAACAAAAACTGGCCCTGGTCCGCGATTTCACGCGGATCATACTCGTCGTTTTCGCCGGTTTGTTTCTGGCGACTCTGATATTTAACTGGGCCATTAGCCGGAGATTGTGGCGGCCATTCCGCCAGTCGCTGCAAAAGATCAGATCTACTGATCTGCAAAAAATGCAGACAGTTCATTTTAACGAGACCAATACGACCGAGTTCAATGAACTCAATGCAACACTCAACCTCATGACAGGAAAGATTTACAATGATTTTCTGTCAATGAAAGAGTTTACGGAAAATGCAGCACATGAAATGCAGACTCCGATCGCCGTCATCCAGAGCAAGCTGGAAATCCTGCTACAGGATAACAATCTTCGTGAAGACCAGATGGCCTCCCTTATCCAGGTTACCGAAGCGCTAACCAGGCTTTCGAGGCTGAACCAGGATTTGCTTTTGCTTGCAAAAATCGAAAATAACCAGTATGCAACGACCGTTCACATTAGCCTTCGAGACGTGATCAGAAAATATCTGGTATTATTCAGCGAGCTGATCAGAGAAAAGCACCTGAATGTGACAATTGAGCTCGAAGACGACTTAATAGTAACTATGCATGAATCACTTGCTGATTCTTTGATTTCGAATCTTCTTGGTAATGCGATCAAACACAATTTTGACGGCGGCAGTCTTTCCCTGAAAACAACAACGGAGAGCTTTGAGATTTCCAATACCAGTCGCCGCGAGGCGATTCCAAAAAACCGACTCTTTAGCCGGTTCCATATGAACACTGCTAGCCGCTCCTCCTCGACTGGACTTGGATTGGCGATTGTTAAGAAAATCATCGACAGCACTAATCTCAGGATCAGATACCATGCATTAGGAGAAGTTCACACCTTTTACATCGAAAAATAGCAGGAAGAGATGAATATCCAGGTTGTCGGTTACTTACCAAGATTGCGACGCTAAAGAAATCTGTATCTTATGTTCCCTCAAGCGCAAGATCTATTATGGATGACCCAGTCCGGGCCAAAGTTGAGACTGTTCAGCGAAAGGAGGACGCGGATAGCTGGTTGTTGGATCATCCAGGGCTTACTGTCGATCAATTCGCTCTTGCCGGAAGACCTTACCCGCCAGTTCCGGCGAAATGGCAAAGGAACTAGCGCCAGCGGCAAAATTGTCGATCATTTTTCTTCTTGGATTTACATTCTTTTTCATTGGAGAAAATTGAATATCGCAGGTCTGCCAAATGCATGACCTGATTCCTGACTGAATTGGCCAATTATTTTATAACAATTCCGATGTAAATTTCGAGGCAACGTTCTCCCGCTCCACGATCACTGCGTAGAAAAACTTTCGCAGCCTATTTTTAAACAGGTTTCAGAATTGCCTTGATTCGTAATCCTGCTGTCAGGTTAAACGCCATGTCAAAATAATCGCTAAAATTATTGATTGACTGCAAATGTGTTTCCTACTTGCTATGCATCTTTTCGACGCCCGTCCAGTTTTCGGGTACACCATTGGTAATATAATGATTGGCGTTGCCGAGGAACATCTTGGTTGTCATGTCATCGGGATGAATTTCCAGGACCTTGTCGAATTTCGCTGTGGCATCGGCAAATGACTTGTTGAGATAGTCAGAAACTCCCGCGTTGAAAAGAGCAAGGCTGGAAAGCTTGCGTTTTACATTTATCTCGTCTGCGCCGTCAAAGCATTCATATACAGCAATCGGCTTATTCTTACCCTTGAGTTGCACTAGACCGAGATGTCGAAAATGATATTGCTCGGGCTCCCTAATGGTCTTTAAGCTGTCTCCGCTGACAAGCATATCACTCTTGTAATGTTTGGTTAGCGCTTCGAGCCTGGATGCCGTATTAACGGTATCGGCTATTGTCGTCGCATCAAGGCGCTGGTGATCTCCGGTAATTCCCATGATAAGCGGTCCGGTATGCAGGCCAATCCCTATCTTGATCGGCGGCTTTTTCCGTAACATGCGGCTGACATTGAATTCTCGAACCGCTCGCTGCATTTTTATAGCCGCATCAAGTGCATATGACGCAGTGGAGGGAAAAATCGCCATGATGGCATCGCCGAGGTACTGGTTGATAAATCCCTCATGTTGCCGGATGATGGGTCCAATTTTTTCATTAAAACTGCCAATAAAGACAAAGTTTTCTTCGGGCGTCATATTTTCTGAAAGCGTAGTGTAGTCCCGAATGTCAATGAATAACACGGTTACTATTTTTTCAATGAGATCCCCCAATTTGACGTCCGTAATTATTTTTTTTCCGAGTGATTTAATAAACTCATGAGGTACAAATTTGTTGGTGATCTCGTAAAGCTTACGCATCGCTTCTTCCTTTTCCTTCACTTCACGAATATTCCTTTCATACAACAAGGCGCTTTCTATCGCCGAAGATGACTGAAGTGCGAGAGTGATCAGGAACTTCAAATCAGCTGCAGAATATTGAACAGGTGCCGTACTCGCAAGAACGATGGCACCCATAACGCGGTGATTGACTTTGAGGGCAGCATAAATCAGTGACTGCACTTCGGGGACTACCAGCCCGGCATCTTTAAGAACGCTTACGTCTTCTACGATTTCGGATTGGCCGCTATGAGCGATATAACGAAGCAATTCGAAACTCGATTGAAGTCTCCTCTCGTCAAAGGTCGATTGTCCCGATGACGATAACACTTCAAACTGGTTCGTCTGCTCGTCCCAAAGAAGCACGATTCCAGCATCCGATTTGATGAGGCGCCGTGCTTCTTCCAGGGTGATATCGGCAACAGCTTTGTTACCGATGGTTTGGGCGAGCCGCTCGGAAAAGTTGAAAATCAGATTTACCTCCTGGTATAACATTAGCACTTCACTGCCCAGTTTTTTTCTTTCCGATTCTTTTTGAACAAGCAAATTGAGAAAGGAGGCAGCGACTTCAGCTTTATGGTCACCTTTCACCCAGCCAATGATCTCCTCATCAACTTTGACAGGAATTTGACAGGGTGTGTCATCCCTTCTTATCCCAAACACTACTTTTTGCTTCTCATTCTCGATAAAAATATCGGCCCCGGTTTGTTCCACAAGGGTACTAATCAAAGCGGATGCGCCGCTCAGATTGAGAATATTTTGGAGGTTGATCTTGGCCATGTTACTTGGGTAATCTCATGTGGCATTCCTGGTAATCAGCAAAACAGTAAATAGGAGCTTAAGGTATTTCCAGCACTTCTTTGGCCTTGGCCAGTATCACTTCTGGATCGAACGGTTTTGTCATATAAACATCAGCTCCCACTTCGTGGCCCCGTTGGCGGTCAAACTCCTGTCCTTTGGCAGTCAACAGCACAATATACACGTCATCAAGCTGTAGTTCCTTTTTTACCTGGCGGCAGACTTCCATCCCGTTCATTTTGGGCATCATCACATCCAGGAAAACCAGCTGCGGCTTTTCCTCCTTGATGATCCGAAGTGCCGTCTCGCCATTATCTGCGGAAAGAAAGGAAACATCTTCATCTTCCAGCTCCTCCAATGTTTGTTCGATCAACATCCGAATATGAGGTTCGTCGTCGACAATCAATAGTTTGCGTTCCATCAGTTATTTCAGTTTTATTTTACTGGTAAATCAGAAACAGCACGTTTTCGAGACCTTTCTCGAATCGGAGTGTCTGAACTATTTCCTGTTTACCCTGGTATAGCGAATTTAATATAATAATGTCCGGCTGGCTCGCAATCGCACGTTCGACCAGTTCTTTCCCATCGGACTCGACAACCTGGTAGCCCTTTGTTTCAAGAACTTCAGTCAGCGTATTGACAGCGGTGCTGTCGTCGTCGACTACCATCACCTTCTTCCGCGACTTCCCCTGTTCAAGCAGCGTGCCTACTTCGGAGAAAAGTTTAGCTGTATCTATCGGTTTTGTCAGATAGCGGTCCACGCCGATCCGGTATCCCCTCGCTTTATCCTGGACGATCGACAGGATGATAATGGGGATATCCATAGTTTGCGGATCATTTTTAAGGACTGCAGCAGTATCAAAGCCGTTCATTTCAGGCATCATCACATCGAGAACGATAAGATCCGGCCGGTTTTCCCTTATAATTTTCAGTGCATCTTTTCCGTTCGAGGTCTCTTCTACAAGGTAACCTGCGTCCGTAAACTCCTGTCGAAGCAAAGAACGAATTGAGTCGTCATCATCGACAACCAATATTGTAGCATTACTCTTGTTTGTATGATTAAATGCAGATTGCTGCATCCGAGCTCGCAATTGTTTCACCAGTTCATCGAGATGCAGGGGTTTTGCCACAACTGCAGATTTGACCATCGGTAATGCAAATAAAAAGGTGCTTCCTTTTCCTGGCGTGCTTTCGACCCAAATATGACCACCATGATGCTCGACAATTTCCTTGCAAATTGGAAGACCCAATCCTGTCCCCTTCGGCTTGTCTGTCAATGTATCACCACCGAGTTGCTTGAACTGTTCAAACACCACACCCAGGTCCTTCTGCGCAATTCCGATGCCGGTGTCCGTGATGCTGGTAATGATCTCGCTTCCTTTTGAAATAACCTTACAGGTGACAGAACCCTGGTCGGTGAATTTCACAGCATTTGAAATGAGGTTGACGACCACCTGAATCAGTTTATCCTGGTCACCGGAGATCCTGGGCAAATCGGGTTCAATAGATTTTTCAAGCTTTATGTCACGCTGATAAAAAAGTGAGGATGTTGCGGCGATGGCGCGTTCGACGATTTCCGGAATGGAAACATTTTCCATATTCCATTCCATTTTTCCTGCTTCGATCTTTGCCAGGTCAAGAACATCGTTAATTAGATGTGTTAGTCGCTCTCCTTCTGATATGACAACGTGGAGGTTTTCGGTGACCTGACCGATCGCCTTATCTGTCTTCGGATCTGATCTGTCAGTCACCGGGAAAATCCGTTCCTCGAGTCTTTTCTTGATGATCTTCGCGAATCCAAGCACCGAGGTCAGTGGAGTTCGAAGTTCGTGACTCACTGTTGACAAAAAAGCACTCTTTGCGTCATTGGCTTTTTCAGCTGCTTTGCTCGCTTCTTCGGCTTCGAGTTTGGCATGTTTTACTTCCTCGAACAGACGAGCTTTCTTGAGAGCCACTCCGACATTAGCTGCAATAGTCGACAAGAGCCGAAGGTCTTTTTCGTCAAAATAATTTTCTTTAGTCGTACTCTGTACGCTCAGTACCCCTGTCACTTCATTATCGATCGGAATCGGAACTCCCAGGTATGAGGCGGCCGGCATGCCTAATCGTTGGATGCCCAGTTCGGAAATCCGTTGGTTGAGGTTCTTATTCAACAACAGGGGCTTACCGGTATTAATTATTTTCGACGCGATGCCTTCCCCGAATTTCATAGGTGGGAGTTTCTCTCCATACTGGTAGGGAAAATTGATCATGTTGGTCTTTTTATCCCACATTGCGAGGTAAACGATATTCGCTTTAAATACGCGACGCATTTCATCGCCAACGAGCTTGATTAAATCATCGAGGTTTAGCTGTGAAGCCAGCGCCTGGCTGATCTGGTTGACCGTAGTAAGCTCTTCCGCCTGTACCTGAACCTCGTGGGTCCTTTCCTGGACCTTTTTCTCCAATTCGAGTCGCTGCTCATGTAATTTGCCTGTTCGGTAACGAATGATAAAGTAAAGAATAGCCAGCACGACTAAAATGTATAGCGCGTATGCCCACCATGTTCTGGACCAGGGAGGGTCCACGGTGAATGCATAAATAGCTTCGTCGCCCACAACCTGATAAACGTTTTTTGAACGGACATGAAATTTATAACTACCCTCAGAGAGATTGGTGTATTCTTTATATGTGTTCGTTCCCCAATCACTCCATCTTTTTTCAAATCCTTCGAGCCAGGTCTGGTACTTTGTTTTATCCTCCTGCTCAAAGAATACCCCGGCGTATTCAATGCGCAGGTTATTGTGTTTATACGCGATGGATATTTTTTCGCGATCGCTGTCGGACGCATCAGGATTCATATATGAATTGCCAGCTTCGACCTTTCTCACCATTGTTTTGAATGGCTGGTTGTAATTCTTCTTCAGGTTTTCGTCATAGCGGACAAGGCCATCCGTGGTACAAATCCAGTTGATCCCGGTTGCTTCAGGATATATCTGGCTAAATGTCCTTTCCGCTATCGGCAAAAGGGGAGTTCTGTCGAGCTTGTAATGACCGTCGGCCTGCTTGCTGGCAATAGCAGTTTCTTTGCCAAACCTGATCCATACACGACCGGTCTGGTCCTCCGCCATAAAAACTTCGTCTTTGCCACCACCGTTCGGGAAACTTCCAAAGGTCAGGTCCTTGGTGAAATGGTCTTTACCGTCAAAAGCATACAAGGCGCTGTCAGCTGCGAAATACACTTTTCCATCGACGGCATATACGGGTCCGCACCCCCTACCCAAACCGTTTGCCGGGCCAAATTTATCTGAATAGCATTTTTTCATGTCTATGTCGCCCTTTTCGTCCAGCACGATATGAATGCGAAATACCGTCTCATTTTGGCTACCCATCCAAAGAGTTCCCTCTTTATCTTCTGCAAATGTCCATCCCTGGGTACTTATATCTGAGAAGTACCCGGCCTTTTCCCAGTTTGTCTCATCCTTGTTTTTTCGCTTCTTGCGTTGGAAAACTACCATTCCTCGTATTGCGTCGCCGGCAACCACAAGATTTGGAAAATTTTTCGGTGCATATAGCATGGCGAGTTGAAGGTTACCGCTAATAGATGGCGCCACAGTCAATACCTTTTTATTCTTTATCGAGAAAAGACCGTCTGTCGCGATCAACATTTCATCATCCATTGGTAAAAAGGCAAAGACCTGGTTTGTTGCAATCTGCCTGTCCGGCTCAAATTTTTTAATGGTGGAGTTATAATGGAGTAGCCCGTTTGTAGTTCCCAAGTAAAGGTTGCCATTAAACCTTCGAACGCAAAGAGCTGCCGTCGTCACACCGGATTGTATGGTAAACTGCGAAAGCGGTGACGCTGTCTCAAGTCTTGAAACGCCGTTATCAAGAGTCAGCCAGACGCTCCCGTTGCTATCCTGAAATACGCTATATACCGATTCATCCTGGAGTCCTGCCTGCCGGTTGATTAACTGCAAAAGCTTGCCGTCCTTATTGATGATGACCAGGCCCTTCCCCGCAGTTGCGAGTGCGTAGCTTCCGTCTCGCAGAATCGTTCCTTTATAGAGGGTGGCAGCCAGAAGGGAATCAGCCTGCGTATGTAATTTTGAAAATTTTTGACCATCATACAAATATAGACCGCTATAGAACAAGCCAAAGGCATAGGCCTTGGACCCGTCTTTGCCAGGATAAGGAAGCATCACCTGCATCCTTTCCTTGCCAAGGAATTCGCTGCCTGGAATTTTGACCAATTGGTCATTAACCATCTTGTATAGTCCCAATTCCTGAAGATGGACAAAAAGGGTCCCGTCATAGTAGAAACTGTACATGAAACGCGTGACCGGCCTCCATGTTTTAAACTCGCCTGTTACTCCATCACCATTCTTATTTTCCTTGAACCTGAACAATATTTCCCTGGCCTGGAAATAAACTCCTTCCGGCGTAACCTGGATGGACCAAACATCGTTGAAATCACGCAACGAATCCGGTATATACTTAAGCAGAGAAATTGCCCGCATTTGCCCGATGCTGTCAGGTGCCAGGTAGCCAAAATCGCTGATGGAAGCGTAGTAAACGAGGCCATTTTTGTTCTTGACAATAGCACGAATTGCCACTGTGCCATTGTTCGCAACAGAGATCTTTTTCCAGGTGACGCCATCGTACTGGAGAATATAACCCTGGTTACCGATATAGATTAAACCCCGGTCATCCTCACAGGTCGCCCAGGCCTGTGGATAGGCCTGAAAATCCTTGGGCCGGAAATTAGTGACGAAAGGCAATCCCACTTCAGCCGGGTTCTGAGCCGACGAATCCAAGGCGGGTAATGTAAAGAACGCTGTAGCGATCATCAGCAGGCCAAATTTCCCTAGAAGGGCGAAATAGTTACTTCGGTTCATCGCGGTATAATAATCTTATGTGGATTGGTATTGGTCGGAATATCAGATTAATCGGGTTTAACAATCAATAAATTTAAAGAATCTGCGG
>JAJPJP010000386.1 GCA_021324175.1 Chitinophagia bacterium | reverse complement strand
GCTGGATAGCATTGACGTTCCCAAATCATGGCTCGGCTTGAAATTCAGTGCGGACGAGAAGTCACTCTATGCTTCCGGCGGCAACGATAATTGGATCCTTCGGTATTCGATAGACGGCAACCGGCTTTTGGTGGCAGACTCCATCAGGCTGGGTCCAAAATGGCCGGTCAAGATTTCGCCTGCGGGTCTTGACATCGACGACGCGCGACAGGTTCTCTACGTCGTCACCAAGGAAAACAATTCGCTCTATCTTGTCAACCTGTCTTCCAGGACGGTCATTTCCCGCATCTCCCTCCCGGCAGAAGGATATACCTGCCTGCTTTCCCGCGATAAAAAGGAACTTTATATCACCTGCTGGGGATGCGGCCGCGTGCTCATTTTTGATACGCAGCACAGGAATTTCAGTGGAGAAATCCAGGTAGGCAGCAATCCGAATGACATCTGCCTGTCGGCCGATAACCATTTTCTTTTTGTTGCCAACGCCAATGACAACTCCGTTTCGGTTGTTGATGTGCGCAGGAAGGCGGTGGTCGAGACGCTCAACGCGGCACTTTATCCCGACGCTCCCGAAGGTTCCACCACGAATGCGCTGGCATTGAGCGAAGATAACCATACGCTCTATGTTGCGAATGCCGACAACAATAGCCTTGCTGTTTTTGATGTCAGTTCACCGGGCATGAGCCGCTCAAAAGGATTTATTCCTGTTGGCTGGTACCCGACGGCAGTCAAGGTTGTCGGCAATACGGTGTTTGTTGCCAATGGCAAGGGCTTTACTTCCATGGCCAATCCATTCGGGCCAAATCCTGTTCGACGAAATGAAAAGGCGAATTACCAGAAGGGAGATCGCAAAAGGCCAAGAGCAGTGCAGTATATCGGGGGGCTGTTCAAGGGCACGCTCAGCTACTTTGCAGAACCGACCGACGCAGAACTGGCCCGGTACTCGCAGATGGTATATCAGAATACGCCATACACCAAGACAAAAGAAAGAGAAGCAGCCGGTGAGAAAGATAATCCGGTTCCCATGCATGTCGGTGACCCCTCACCGATCAAATATGTCTTTTACATCATCAAAGAGAACAGGACCTATGACCAGGTACTGGGAGACATGCCCGAAGGAAATGGTGACACGAGCCTGGTACTTTTCGGAGAACATGTAACGCCAAATCTGCATTCGATCGCCAAAGAGTTTGTACTGCTTGACAATTTTTACTGCGATGCGGAAGTCAGTGCAGACGGGCACAACTGGAGCATGGGCGGTTATGCTGACGATTACCTCGAAAAAACCTGGCCAACCAGTTATGGTGACCGCGGCGGCAATTATGACGGCGAGGGAAACCGGCCCATTGCGAACAATAAAATCGGCTTTATCTGGGACAATTGCGCGAGAGCGAACGTGACCTACCGGACTTACGGCGAATTCGCCGACGATTATAAACCCAATATTAGGATTCTTGATCATCATTATTGCACTTACTATACCGGTTGGGACCTTGACGTGAGGGATACTTCGCGCATCAGCGAATGGAAAAGGGAATTTGATTCACTGGTAGCAACCGGATCGCTCCCCCATTTTAATACCGTTCGCCTTGGCAATGATCATACGGAAGGTGCCCGCAAAGGGAAGCCCACTCCTTTTGCCTTTGTCGCAGACAATGACCTCGCCGTGGGAGAATTTATCGAGCATCTGAGTAAAAGCCCGGTCTGGAAAGAAAGCGCGGTATTTATCCTCGAAGATGATGCGCAAAATGGCCCGGATCATGTGGACGCACATCGAAGCACTGCCTATGTGGCCGGCGGTTTTGTCAAACGGCATTTCGTCGATCACACGATGTATTCAACCACATCGATGCTTCACACGATCGAACTTATCCTGGGTTTACCGCCGATGAGCCAGTATGATGCCGCGGCCACGCCGATGTGGAAATGTTTTTCGAGCACGCCCGATCTCACGGCTTTTTCGAGTCGGCCCGCCAACATTAACCTCAACGAAAAAAATTTAGCCTGGAATATCCTGGCCAAAAAATCTTCCCGCTTCGATTTTGCCAGGGAGGACAGGGTTCCGGAAAAACAGTTCAATGAAGTGTTGTGGAAACAAATAAAGGGACCCAGCTCGGTGATCCCGGCGCCGACGCGGGCAGCATTTGTTAAATCGGAAGGTAGTAAACCGGATGACGATTGATATCCGGTGCCAGCGGTGGATATTTTGTCAATTCATTTCCCGGCGTTCTCCCTAATTTCGTTCAAAGTTTAGCCGTTCCCCATAAGAAAAGCTCACTTCAATGTGAGCTTTTTCAATTTCATGGTTACCATCTCCTCCCGCGTCTGAATCGCGGTTCGCGATAAAATCTGCGACCATCATAATGCCTGTAATAAGGATATCCATATCCCGGTCTCCCAATGACTACGCCTTCATCATAGTATGGCGTAACGACAGGAGCGCTGTAGATAACTCTCGGGGCGCAATATGCACGATGCATGGGTAAACCCAATCCTATTCGTGCTCCGACGTAGACCTGTGCATCAGACTTATTCGCCAGGCCCAGCGTGCCGATTAAAATGATTGACGCTAAAATTAAACGTTTCATAACTGTAGATTTTAACTTTGATCTGTCAGGTGCTGAACAATCAGCGCCAGTTTAGTTTTAGATCGTCTGTTTGTCCGAAGATTTAATCCCCTTTCGCAAACTGATTGTTAAAACCACAAAACATAGGTCCTCCGGGCGATCCTTTTCAAGACATTATTCTTTGTATCCGGTTACCGCGATGACGGATGCCTGGCCAATTTCACGAAGAGCGAAACGTGTATCGGAAAAACCCGCGGCCATATATTGTTCCTGGATGAGTTCCGCTTTATTCCAGACCTGCTCCTCCCCTTTGATGTCCGGAACCTGAACGACTGTCAACATCTTGCCGCCACATTTCAGCATGGCGTGAAGCTGCATGAGTTTGCCTTCAGGCTGAAGCCATTCGAAATAGTTATTGCCGGTATAGATGCTGTCGAAATAAAACGCCGGGTATGATAAGTCTTCGATGACGCCGACCTGTATATGCATCAATTTGCTGGCAATAAATTTCATGTTCTTGCGGTTTGCCTGCGCATAGTGGTGAATGGATTTGTCAATTCCGGCAACAAAACCGGCATTGAGCTTTTTTGCCACCTCCTGCAGCCGCTCACCAAAGCCGTACCCCACTTCCAGAATGTGCTGGTAGGGTTGAATCTTAAGTTGTTCAACTATCCAGCTGTTGGTTGTCTTCTCACGAGGTTTGGCAATCCACATTTTGAACTTTCCGCCAAAACCTGTTTGCCTCGCTTCCCCCGGAAGGGCGATACCCGGTTGTTCCATGTCAAATAATTGCTGTTGAGAAATTTGTTGAATCCGGCTGGCGCCTGCGGCGCTGCTGTTCTATTAACGGCCGCAGGGCTACCGGCAATTTTCTATTCTGTAGCTGAGGCAGGTTTTTCCTCTTCGAAAGGTTTCGCAAAATGCCTACCGCATCGTTTCTCCCACTCGCCACGAAATTTTTCCTTCTCCTCCGGCGACATGGTTTCCCAGCGCTGCATCATTTTTTGCTTCCATCCATGGCGTCCCCAATTCCCCCCACGGAAGCCGCCAAATAAAATCTTGCTTAGAACAAGCAAGCCAAGGGCCTGCCAGAAACTGATGAGCGAAACATGTAGCGCCGCCACCAGAACGTTGTTCCAAAGCAGCATGACCACCCATGAAAAAACCGCGATGCCAGCCAGGGCAATGGGTATAAAGAACAGAAACTTTGGTCTGAATCCTCGTCTCATAAAATATTTTTTTTAATAGTTAATAATTTCATTGTATAGACTATTGAGCCGTTTTCGCAGGTGCAAGACAGCGTACCGCTTGCGCGATATCAGGGTGTTGACCGGTTCCCCCGTCCGTTGCGCAATTTCCTTGAATGGAATGTCCTCGAGTTCGTTCCATACAAAAACAGTCCGCTGTTCCGCTGGCAATTCTTCCAGGGCTTTTTTGAATGCATCCCAAAAGAGACTTCGCAATAATTCCGTTTCGGGATCACCGCTCTTGTCCATCAGGATCTCCCTGAAGTTTAGCTCGCCATTTTCATTTTCGACGGCCAGCGCGTCTTCCAGCGCTTCGGGCCGCTTCTTGCGATAACTGTCGATGATTTTGTTCCTGGCAACTTTGAATAGCCAGCTGCTTACCTGTTCTATCGGTTCCGTTTCGATCGTTGACGTCAGCTGGTACCAGACATCCTGCAAAATATCTTCCGCATCCGCCTCGCTTCTAACCCGTTGGCGTATAAATCCAAACAGTCTTTTCCCGAACTGGCCGATGACCGTACTGATATTTTTTCGCGTCGTTTGGTTCATTACCGCTTGTATCGTCAACATATCGTCCATACACGCATGCAGACGGACGAGGGAAACTAATATTTTAAAGTTCTGAAAAAAATCGCTTCAGCTCCCCATTCATCCTTTCGCAAATCATTCAAGGTCAATACGGTCGTATGAGATATTGCAGCAGATTCCCAGGCGTAATTTTAAAAAAGCCCGGTTTTCAGCAGGAAACTGCCTGCGGATCACCCCCGCAGTTGATTGGCAGATTGGGTTATGCCTGTTGAACTCTCCAATCCAACCATCGCGTTCGTACATTTGAATCATGCCCGCCAGATTTTTATTCACCCTTATTGCGTTAATCATTCTTCTGGGAACAAACCTCAATGTCGCGTTTTCCCAGGTAAGAATTTCCCAAGACACCGGAAAATCCAAGCCATTTATTCTCGGGATCACCGAAGAAGTTGATTCCCGAATCCTGTCAGAAAGAAGAATCCTCAATATTTATCTGCCGAATGGATACTACGATAAAGCCACAGCCCGCTACCCGGTCATCTACCTGCTCGATGGCGGAAAGGACGAAGATTTTATACATATCGTGGGTCTTGTACAATTTAACAGCTTTCCCTGGATCGACCGTTTGCCCAACTCAATTGTCGTGGGGATTGCCAATACGGACAGGCAGCGCGATTTTACCTTTCCCACCTCAATCGCTTCCGAGAAGAAGAACTATCCGACAACCGGCGGTTCGGCGAACTTTATCTCCTTTCTCGAAAAAGAACTTCAGCCGTTTATTGAACGGAATTTCAGGACGCAAAACGCAAAAACAATTATCGGCGAATCCCTGGGAGGGCTTCTCGCTACGGAGATCCTGATCAAAAGACCAGGGCTATTCAACCGGTATATCCTTGTCAGTCCCAGTCTATGGTGGGACAATGGATCCCTCCTTGACCTCATTCCAGGCAAAATGGCGCCTGGTCCCGCGCAGATATCGGACATTTATATCGGAGTCGGCAAAGAAGGATTGACGCCGGGACCGACGCCACGCGTCATGGAGGCGGATGCGAAAAAGCTCGCAGATAAACTCAGGGCGTCGAAAAGGTTGAACGCGCATGTGTACTTCGACTTTCTTCCCTCCGAAACACATGCGACGGTCATGCACCAGGCTGTTTTTAACGCCTTCCGGTTAATTTACCCGCAACCTGTTCAAGCCGGAAATTAAAAGCATCTAGGTAATTTCTTTCAGCTCGTCCCAACGCGTACTACACCTTTTGGAGCGAAGCTCCTGACGCATTTTCCAGCTTTTGTCGAGGCCCGTCCCGACAAATTTTACCACATCATCGCGCATACTAAAATTGACGTTATCGACCGCGCTCATCAAATAGCGGTTGCTCCTCCCTGAATCCGTTCTGAAAAAATTGCCCTGGATGGAAACATCGGGTCTGATCTTTCCAAGCATCACCCCCGCTTTCTTGTAGGTTGCGCCCGGACTGAATATTTCTTCGACGAGCCTCATTGCGGACTTTATTAACTCGTTTGTCAATGAGGTCGCCTGCGACAGGGTAGCACGCGCGGTAAATTGTGGAGCGTTCCTGAAATCCAAAGAATAGTTTTCTTCGCGTGGAACGATAAATACGCTGATCTCCGTCGCGGCGCATTGTTGACGTCGCAGTTTTTCCGCAGCTCTCGAGGTATAGGTAGCAACGGCCTCTTTCAATTCATTTAGTGCGGTGACCGGCCTTCCAAACATCCGGGTTGTTGCGATCATTTTCTTCCCGTCAAGTTCTTCCCGCATGGTGAGCGCAGGTTCGCCGCGCAATTCCCTGATCAAACGCCGGCCAACCACCCCGCCGAGATGGGTGTGGGCCCAGCTTTCTGGCATATTTCGCAGCTCCCAGCCGCTGGTAATTCCCAGGCCGATCAGCTTGCTGGCATAAGAGCGACCAATGCCCCAGATACCCGACACACGGGTTTCCATCAGGGCTTTCCGTTGAACCTCTTCGTCAAGCAAAAGCAATGTGCAACCCGTTCGCGCCTTTTCTTTTTTTGCCAGGCGGCTGGCAATCTTTGCCAGCGTCTTTGTCGCGGCAATTCCTACTGAAACCGGTATCCCGGTCCAGCATTGAACCGTATCCCGGATTTCGACGGCGAATGATTCGAGTCGTTCCGGATCGATATGATCCAAACGGAGGAAAGCTTCGTCCACGGAATACACTTCTACCCTTTCCCGGCCAACCAGGGCGCGTAGTGTGTCCATCACGCGCATGCTGATGTCCCCATACAGGTGGTAGTTCGATGAAAATGCCTTCACACCATTTTTTTCGATAACAGACTTCGCTTCGAAATATGGCACGCCCATCCTTACGCCCAGGCTTTTTGCCTCATCGCTTCGGGATATGATGCAACCGTCATTATTACTGAGCACAACGACTGGTTTCCCCGTTACCGATGGATCAAAGAGGCGCTCGCAAGAGCAATAGAAACAATCGCAATCGACAATCGCGTAGACGCTTCGCCCACGATTCGAAACCGATCCGGACTGCGGCTCGCCAATTGCCAAATGATCTGCGGAAGACATTTTGTTATTCATCAGAACCCGGAATTCGGCGAATGAATAGTATAGGTCACCACCCCCCATACCGAAAATTCGGCACCGCTCGGATCCACCTCAATGGGAGAAAGCTTGCTGGTTTCCGGCAGCAGGCGTATGCGGTTCATTGTTTTTTCAAACCGTCTCATCAGCATTTCGCCATTCAGGGTAACAATGACCACCTTTCCGTTGGCAGCCTTGATGGAACGATCGACGATGACGATATCACCATCGAAAATACCGGCGCCGATCATCGCGTTCCCTTTCACGCGCATAAAGAAAGTCGCAGGTTTGTTCCTGATCAGTTGTTCGTTCAGGTCGATGCCTCTTTCCATATAATCGTCCGCCGCTGCAGTAAAACCGGTCGCATTCGCCGTGCGAACATCACGCTGTGAATATTGCTTGGAACCTTTGTAGGCAGCCCCAAAAAAAATTTCCCCATCCATAATATTATTTTTTGATTTACTAATTCTTTTAGTAAATTTATACTAAATTATTAATCATCCAAAATAAAATCCCGATGGTCCGTGCCCCATTGAAAGCTGATGATTTTGTCGCAGCATTCCGGTGCTAAAAAAACATCTTATGACTGAGTGCCTTGTTGATCGCAGACCGAATCCCAAATCCCGCGGCGACACTTGCCTGGAAAACACGCTGGTCAGCAGCGCAACGGTTATACATCAGCTGCTTGGGCCAGACCTGCTGGAAAGCATTTATGTAAAGTGCTTCTGCTATGAACTGAATAAGAGGAACATCAGTTTTACGCAAAAGGCACCCGTTTCGCGTTTTGCGGAAGAAGGACCGCATCCCGAAGAGACTTCATCATTTTTCCTGGTTGAAGATTCCGTGATCGTCATGATCAGGGCCAGTGAAAGCCTTGATCGCGACTGCTTAAATCAGTTATCTGATCATCTTGAATCGGAGGGAAAACAGAAAGGCTACATTTTCAACTTCAGGATGCCACAAACAAAAGATGTTATCAAGGGCATTTTTAGAGAGATTGGATATGGCGATTTTCTTAGGGGTGATTGACAAAAAGATAAATCATGAGTGAAAATCTTAGGCAGGATCATTTTAAAGTTTCCGGGAAAGAAAAGAAGGAAGGTGATCATTATCTCCCCGGGCGTGGTGCGCAGTTCAATACCAGGAACCGTTTTAACAAGGAGGAGATGACCAGGGAACATGCGGAAGCGGTTGATGACTGGGAGGCAGGCAATAGTCCGACGCAATATTTGGAACAGGAAGCAAAGACCATTGTCAATAAAGTCGATAGTCCCGACGTGGGCATGATGTACAGCATGAATCCCTATGCCGGTTGTGAGCATGGATGCATCTATTGCTACGCGCGTAATGTGCATGAATATTGGGGATATAGCGCCGGGCTCGATTTCGAAAAAAAGATTATTGTAAAAAAGAATGCGCCGCAGCTCCTGCGGAAATTCCTGATGAACCCCAAATGGAATTGCATTCCGATCATGTTAAGCGGTAATACAGATTGCTACCAGCCAGCCGAACAGATTTATCGACTGACGCGCCATATGCTCGAAATCTGCAACGAATTTAACCAGCCGGTGGGCATCCTGACCAAGAACTCATGGATTCTCAAAGACAAGGATATTCTCCAGGAAATGGCAAGGAAAAATATTGTATCCGCCATGGTCTCCATCACCTCTTTTAACGAAGACCTGAGGAGGCTGATGGAACCCCGTACCACGACCGCCAGGCAGAAATTAAAAGTCATCAAAGAATTAAGCGCGTCCGGCGTCCGTATGGGAGTCATGATGGGGCCAATGATCCCCGGCCTGAACGATCACGAAATGCAGCGCATCATGAAGGAAGCCCGGGATAACGGCGCTACATTCACTGCCTATACTTTTATCAGGTTAAACGGTTCGGTTAAATTGTTGTTTCACGATTGGATTTATAAGAATTTTCCCGATCGCGCAGACAAGGTCTGGCACATGGTGGAACAAAGTCACGACGGCAAGGTGAACGATTCCCGCTGGGGGGTGCGGATGCGCGGAGAAGGAAATATCGCCCAAATCATTTCGCAGCAGTATAAAAAATATGGCAATTTGTATGGCATGAATGCAGAAGAATGGGAGCTGGACACCACGCAGTTCATGCGTCCCGGCCAGCAAACCTCCCTGTTCTGATTTTCCGCAAACAGACGCGATGGCGATCAACCATGTTGAGCAGGACGATGGGCGAAGGCCTGCGGTTGCGTGTCAATCACTACCTTTAGCGTGAAAAAAAACCCAGGCATGGAACGAAAAAAATTTCTGCAAAGTTCGCTTCTGGGGAGCACAGGCCTCCTTGTTGGCAAAACACCGGGCTCAATTTCATCCCCCGGTTTCAAGGTCCCGGATGATGCGCCCTTTCATCTGAATTACGCGACGCACGATGGCATGTTTAAAAACAGTGCAGGCGATGATTTTATCGAACAGATAAAGTTCGCCCATGCGAATGGATTTCGCAGCATCGAAGACAACGGCATGATGGGCAGATCAGCCGACATGCAGCAAAAAATTGGGGATGCCCTCGCCAGTCATGGCATGTCGATGGGTGTATTCGTATTGGAAAAAGGAGGCAACGGGGCAAACACCCTTGCTGCAGGCAAACCCGAATACGTGGAAATTTTCCTTAAGGGTTGCCGGGAGGCGATCGATGTCTCCAAGCGCTGCGGGGGTAAATTGACGACCGTTGTTCCGGGTGATTTTGAACGGCATCTCCCGATGGGAATTCAAACAGCCAGTGTCATCGCCGCATTAAGGAGGGGCGTTGAAATTCTCGAGCCTCATGGCATTGTGATGGTCCTGGAACCGCTCAGTGATACGCCCGATTTGTTTTTGCGCACGGCCGACCAGGCCTTTGCCATATGTAAAGCCGTCAGCAGCCCCGTTTGCAAGATCCTGTTCGACATGTATCATATTCAGCGCAACACGGGCAACCTCATCCGCAACATCGACTGGACCTATGATGAAATCGGTTATTTTCAAATTGGCAATAATCCTGGCAGAAATGAGCCGGGAACGGGGGAAATGGATTACCACAACATCTTCAAACACATCTACGAAAAAGGTTACAAGGGCATGCTTGGTATGGAACACGGCAATGCCAAACCTGGAAAAGACGGTGAGTCAGCCCTCATCAAAGCCTATCGCGATGCGGATAACTTCCAGTGATCGCTTTTCTCAAATTGATCAACGGGTTTGCCAGCCGAATGCTTTTTAAAAAAAAGTGGCCAGGTTTGGAAAAACCCGGCCTTTGATTAGTCGTACCTTGAAAACCTAATGCTAATTCGTTTTTATCATCATTTGATCCACGTTGTTGTTTTGATCCTGGAGGGACTTTTCGGATGCCGCGAAGTCGCGTAGATCCCTGCTGCCCGAACTCATCACTTTTTTTTCGGAAAGACCTTCCACTTCGGGTCGCTGAATATTTCCCGGCGCCAAGATGCCTGATGGGATGCTTGCAGGTGCCAGGGTTTTTTTGTTCGAGATCGGGTTCAGGAGAATCATGGGTTCAGCTGCGATGTACTCCCTTAATCCATTTTACTGCCAAAAAATATCAGATTGATAACCACATATTTAATGCGAATCATTCACCCAAGAAATTCCACGAACAGGAATATCTGTGGTGTTTGGGAAAAAATCGCAAAATTGAAATGAAATTTCAAGTGGGTTGGATACCCTTCACTCCGAACGCAGGCTTTTGACCGGGTTTGCGATGGCCGCTTTCACTGCCTGGAAACTGACGGTGAGCAGGGCAATTGACAGAGCAGAAAATCCGGCCGCAAAAAAGACCCACCAGCCAATCGTAATGCGATAAGGATATCCCTGCAGCCACCCATTCATGAACCACCAGGCGATCGGAAATGCGATGATACAGGAGAGCAGCACCAGCTGAAGAAAATCTGTTGATAAAAGCCGCACAACGCCTGAAGCGCTGGCACCCAGGACTTTTCGGATTCCGATTTCTTTCGTGCGTCGCTCGGCGGTGTATGCCGCCAGACCAAAGAGCCCAAGACAAGATATAAATATGGCCAGGGATGCAAATACCCTGGACAGTTTGCTCACGAGCGTTTCGCTGGAAAACATACTGTTGAACTGGTCATCGACAAAATCATAGGTGAAGGGGTAAGCAGGATTATTTTTTTTCACAACGGCTCCTATGACCGAAAGCGCCTCCTCCATGTTTGATCCGGGACGGATGCGAACATACATGGTCGTTTCAAAGCGCGGAGCGGTGCAAAAAAATATGACGGGATCCGGCTTTCCATATACATAACCGTACACATAGTCTTTGACGACCCCAACGACCACGGCAATCATCCGCTGGTTAGCATCCGTGATGGTTTTTCCCAGCGCGCTTCCCTGGCCCATCTGCCTGGCCAGCGACTCCGTGATGATCACGTTGACCGTTTTGGGCGGATGATCAAAGTCCAATGTGTCCGTGATTCGAAAATCGCGGCCTTCCATGATTTTCATTCCGGATGTATTCAGGTAGTCGGAGCTGACGTCCCGCCATGATATCAGGATCCGGGCGCCGGGTGGCTTTGATTTCCAGACAAAGCCGTCGTCGTTATTGCCTCCATAAATTGTCGCATGATCTGCCAGCGCCGTATTGTCAACCATGCCGGTATTGATGAGTTCCTGTTTCATTACGGCATAGGCGCTTGTCATATTGCCTGTCAGATCAACCGACAAAAGATTTTGCTTGTCGAAGCCGAGGTCGCGGCTTTTCACGTGCTGGATCTGCTGGTAGATGATTACCGTACAAATGATGAGTATGATCGAAATGGCAAATTGCAGAATGACGAGACCCTTTCGCACAAATCCCGATCCCGTTGATTTTATTCTTATTCCCTTGAGGACAAAAACGGGATTAAACGATGACAAATAAAATGATGGATATGTGCCTGCAATGATACCCGTCACCAGCGTAATGATTAAAAGTGCGAGAATGTGCGATGGGTTATTCAAACCAATTTCCATATTCTTTTGGACCAGCAGGTTGAACACCGGCAGGGTCAGGGAAATGAGAATGATCGCAACCAAAGAAGAAAGCGCCGCCATAAATAGCGCCTCGCCGATAAATTGCCCCACCAGTCTTTTCTTTCCTGCACCCAATACTTTGCGCACGCCGACCTCGCGCGCCCTTTTCTCGCTTCTTGCCGTGGCAAGATTCATAAAATTGATGCAGGCGATCAGCAAAATAATCCAGGCGATCAGTGAAAACATTCGAACGTAGGTAATTCGTCCGCCGCCGGTTTGCTTCCCATTTTCAAAATCGTTGTACAGCCGCCACTGGCTCATTGGAAATAAGAATACATGACCGGTGGACTCCGGCGCATGCTTTTGCACAAAATTGTACAGCTGGCCGTTCACTGCCGCCAGGCTGGCTCCCGGCTTCAGCTCTACATAGGTACTTAAACAGTTGTTTTCCCACTGATAGGCCCATGGGCTTTGCTTGAACCAGACTTCAAACGGAGCCACCCACTCGAATTGAAGGCTCGAATAATCCGGAATATCTTTTAGCACACCCGTAATGGTATAATCCGTCTTATTATCGACCCGCACTGTTCTGCCGACGATTTCTTTTTCGTCGCCGAAAAATTTCTTCGCAGTTTTTTCCGTGATGACCATGGAATACGGCTGAGAAAAAGCATTGGCGGAATTCCCCTGCACAAACGGAAGCGTAAACATGGAAAATAGCGATGGCTCAGCATATCTTCCGCCCGCATAGAGGGATTTCTGACCAATCGAGAACAGCAGCTTTTGCGTGCTTTCCGTCATGCGGCAGGTATTTTCAATCCCGGGTATTTGCTGCTGGATCGCGGGCCCCATGATTCCCGGCGTTGAACCGTGGGTAAACACGCTTGTATTCAACACCGAATTAACCCGCGCGAAATAAAGCCGGTCCCTGTTGACGTTAAATCCGTCAAAACTGCGTTCATCCTGGACCCAAAGAAAGATAAGCCCCGCGCAGGTGATTCCGATGGCAAGCCCAAGGATATTCAGGGTACTGTAGATCTTATTTTTCACCAGGCTCCTAATGATTAATTTGAAATAGTTACGTAACATATTTTTCTTTTGACAAGTGGATGATTGTTTTTGAAGCCGGCATAAAAATTAGTCGGTTCGCAGGCTTTTTACCGGGTTGGCCATCCCCGCCCGCAATGCCCTATAGCCCACCGTCATCCAGGCGATCGCCAGCGCACCGGCAAAGGCAACAACAAAATATTGAATACCCAATTCGATCTTGAATGTGAAATTCTCGAGCCAGTGTGACATGAAATAATAGGACAGTGGCGCCGCAACCAAGAATGCAATCCCAATCAACAAGCTGAATTCCTTAGAAAAAAGGTAAACGATATTACCGACGGAAGCCCCGAGAACTTTCCTTACTCCAACTTCCTTGATCCGTTGGACGGCCATAAAAGATACCAGGCCATAGAGTCCGAGACAGGATATGAAAATGGCAATTCCCGCAAAAATCTGGTAGAGTTCTGACTGCTGGTTCTCCTGCACATAGAATCCGGCAATTCGTTCGTCCAGGAATTTGTATTCATATACATAATCAGGAAATGTCCGGTTCCAAATTTTTTCAACGGCTGCAAGAATTTCCCTGGCCCTGGTCGG
>JAJPJP010000346.1 GCA_021324175.1 Chitinophagia bacterium | reverse complement strand
AGGTAAATTATCGAGGTGAGGTTCACGAAGACATAAACAAGAAGCCAGAAAATCGCCATAATCGTGCTTACAGAATCATTGTATCGCCGGGCTAAAAATTGCGGCATCGTGTAGATTTTGTTCTTAAGGTAAAGTGGTATAAAAAAAACCGCGACGATAATCAAGGTTGCAGCCGCCATCCATTCATAGGTGGAAATTGCAAGCCCTAGGGCAAAACCCGATCCAGCCATACCGATAAAATGTTCTGCTGAAATGTTGGAAGCGATCAACGAAGCGCCGATAGCCCACCAGGTAAGTGCGCCTTCGGCTAGGAAAAAATCTTTTGAATCTGTTTCCGATTTTTTTTTCTTTGAATATATGTAGTAGCCATAGCCTGAAACCACAAGGAAGTAAATCAAATACACAACGTAGTCGGCCAAATGCAATTTATTCATGACAGTTACTTTCAGTTTTTGAAAATATGTAATAATTGCGACAAAGACTTTCCTGGCGTGAATCGAATGCTTAATTTTGAATCCACAAGAAATGCTTTTTCAGCTCATTTTGCTGTGAATACTATTTTTATCACTACGATAGGTTTGGGTGCAGCTTTCTGCACAACGGTTTCATTTCTCCCGCAGGCGTTAAAGACTATACGGACGAGGAATACTTCGGGCATTTCTTTTTCTATGTACTTTCTTTTTGTTCTGGGAACGTTGCTGTGGCTTATATATGGAGTGCTTAGCCTAAATTTCCCTATTATCATTGCGAACGCAATTACTCTTATTTTCGCCAGCATCATTCTGATATACAAAGCCAAGTACGATTAGCTTTTTTGTGATCATTTAACTGCATGGATAAATTAGTGTGGCCGGCTCTGTAACTCAGTATCTTTGAATCGTGATTTGGCTAGCGTGCCAATGACGAAATTTACAATCCTTGTTATGCGTAAATCCCCCAATTTGGTCATCTTTATCTGCTTGTCCATTCTTGCACTTGGTTTTTTTGAATTAAGGGCACACAACGCAAGCGGGGGGTTTGCCGTCGTCGAATTGTTCACCTCGGAGGGATGTTCCAGCTGCCCGCCGGCTGATGAGGCCGTGGCAGAGCTTGCCCAGGATTACAGGGAAAACGTATATGTACTTGGATTTCACGTCGACTATTGGAATTCTTTGGGATGGAAAGATGAATTCAGCAACCCCACTTATTCAAACCGACAAAAACAATATGCATCGATTTTGAATTTGGAGGGCATTTATACTCCGCAAATAATTGTGAATGGTAGGACTGAATTCGTTGGGTCCGACAAGGCCACGTTGATTTCCTCAGTTCGTCACGCACTTCAAAGCGAAGTCAGGAATGATTTTAAAGTTTTTGCGAAATGCAAGGATGGGAAAATCGTTGTGGTTTCCATTCCAACCCAAGGTTCCAAAGATCAACTAATTGTTATCGCGCTTGTTCAACTTCACGCAACAAGCCAGGTTGGCAAGGGGGAGAACAAGGGCAAGACGCTTCAGCATATAAATATTGTGCGAGACATGACGTCACTCGAGGCCATGGACCAGACCCAGGTCGCTAATTTAAAGTTGCCGCCTGGGGCAAAAATTGGCGAATTTAGGATCATTGCTTTCCGTCAGGAAAAAGTAGGGTGGGCAATTCTAAATGCGACCGAATCGCCAATTACCAACCTTTAGTTGCCAAGAATTACCAAACGATACCCAATGCCAGATTCTGTCTTTATTTGAAACGTTCCCCCGGCATTTTTTTCGATTTCTTTTCGTAATTGCGCAACATATACTCGCAGGTATTGAAGTTGTATCGTATATTCTTCGCCCCAGATTTCTCTGAGAATATATTGGTGGGTCAATATTCTTCCTTTATTTTTTCCAAACAAGGCCAAAAGCGAATACTGGATCGCAGTCAGGTTTATTTGCTGGCTATTTAATTTTACCGTTCTCGTGGCTAGGTCAATTTCCAAATTTCTATGAACGATTTTTGGCCTGCCGCTTTGCACTGAACAATTTCTTAAAGCTGACCTAATCCTGGCAAGCAAATCGCCCGTTCTAAGAGGTTTGACCATATAATTGTTGGTGCCACGATCAAGCATTCCGACAACAATTTCTTCACCGTCTTGGATGGAAAGAATGATGATGGGATTTCCAAACCATTCTCGTATCTGGTATCCTCTTCAGAAGCATTTCACCTCTTTTATGGGGAAGTGGTAAATTTTAGATAATCAAATCGGGACGGCCATTTGCCCCAAGAATGAGTCCTTCCATCCCGGTCGATGCAACAACAACTTCAAAACCCGCTAATTCAAAGGGTTATGGTTTCCGCACTTCATATATATATTTTTTTTATGTGAATTGGAACTGCAAATAATTACCTAATTCATCATTTTCAATCAATCTCTGGCCTTTTAGGGGATCATCTCGTTTTTGTGGAAAACTTACCGAAAATGGTTCATTTTCGATTCAGGTTCAATGCCATCAATGAAGTGATTTTACTCTCGTCGCGAATGGGAAAAAGCGACTTTTTCGGGTTCGGCGCCGGAGAGAGTTTTTACTGAATTCGTAAGCTCAGATTTAACCTACAGGCATCTTATTTGTTATATTTGAGGTTTTTAGTTAAGTGACTATACAAAGCAAAATTGAATTGATATGATTACTATGACGGCAAAGGCTAAAAATTACATTGGTCGCATGAAAGAGGAGGAAGGCAGGCCCGCAAATGCTTTTCTGAGAGTCGGTGTAAAGGCAGGCGGTTGTTCGGGGCTTGAGTATCAGATGAATTTTGACTCACTTTTAGCCGATGGAGATCAGGTTTTTGAAGATGAGGGCGTCAAAATCGTCGTTGACCTCAAAAGCCTGTTGTACTTATACGGGACCGAACTGGATTATTCTGACGGGCTAAACGGGAAAGGTCTATATTTTAACAATCCTAATGCTTCCAGGACATGCAGCTGCGGCGAAAGCTTTGCAGTCTAACCGACAAGCCATAAAGCAATCATGAGCAATACAAATGAAATACTGGAGCGTCTAACAACCGAAAGCTATGAATATGGCTTTGTGACGGATATTGAGATGGATATTGCCCCAAAAGGCCTTAACGAGGAAATTGTCCGTTTTATATCCCATGAAAAAAATGAGCCTGATTGGTTGCTCCAATGGAGGCTAAAGGGTCTTCATCATTTTCAAAAGTCCGAAATGCCCCATTGGCAGAATTTTCGCATGCCGGAGATCGATTTTCAGTCTATTTCGTATTATGCCGCGCCTGCAAAAAAGACGAAACTAAATAGCCTGGATGATGTGGACCCTGAACTGCTCGCGACATTTGAAAAACTAGGTATTCCTATTAACGAGCAGAAAGCGCTAACGGGTGTTGCCGTCGACGTTGTGTTCGATAGTGTTTCGGTAAAGACGACCTTCCGGGAAAAACTTCAAGAGCTGGGAATTATTTTTTGTTCTTTTAGTGAGGCGGTTCGAGAGTATCCTGGCCTAGTTAAAAAGTACCTGGGGTCCGTCGTGCCTTATACGGACAATGTTTTTGCAGCATTGAACGCAGCAGTTGCATCCGATGGCTCTTTTGCTTATATACCCAAAGGCGTGAGGTGTCCTATGGAATTATCAACTTATTTTAGAATCAATGCTCAAAATACTGGGCAGTTTGAGAGGACGCTCATAATCGCGGATGAAGGCAGCTATGTAAGCTATTTGGAAGGCTGCACGGCCCCGATGCGCGACGAAAACCAACTTCACGCAGCAGTTGTCGAACTCATTGCGTTGGGTAACGCAGAAATAAAATATTCTACAGTTCAGAATTGGTATCCAGGCGACAAGGAGGGGAAGGGCGGAATCTACAATTTCGTAACGAAACGTGGTATATGTAAGGGTACCAATTCAAAAATTTCATGGACGCAGGTAGAGACAGGTTCGGCAATCACATGGAAATATCCAAGTGTGATATTGCGTGGCGATAATTCTACCGGCGAGTTTTATTCGGTGGCATTAACAAAAAACCGGCAGATCGCGGATACTGGAACAAAAATGTATCATATCGGTCGAAATACGCGGAGCAGAATTATTTCAAAAGGAATTTCGGCTGGCCATGGCAGCAACAGTTACAGGGGACTCGTACAAGTTGGGGCTGGGGCGGAAAATGCAAGAAATTTCACGCAATGTGATTCATTACTGATCGGTGACGAGTGCGGGGCACATACCTTTCCTTATATCGAAGCAAAAAATAATTCAGCCATTGTCGAACACGAGGCTACCACTTCAAAGATTGGAGAAGATCAGATTTTTTATCTGAAGCAGCGCGGTATTGATACTGAGAAGGCCGTGGCGTTGATCGTAAATGGCTATGCTAAGGAAGTGTTGAATCAACTTCCCATGGAATTCGCAGTGGAGGCTCAGAAGTTGCTAGCGATTTCACTCGAAGGCAGTGTCGGTTAATTGAAAAGGGGAAACGGCGGGTAAGGGAAATATCGCGACTTACAAGCCGAGTTTATCAGGAAGATTTAAATTGGTTTCGATAGGCATATTAGACCTGTTAGGAGCCGCAACGATACTATGTTAAGCATTAAAAATTTACAAACTTCGGTTGACGACAAAGAAATTTTACGGGGACTAAACCTGGAAATCAGAGCCGGCGAGGTCCACGCGCTGATGGGTCCAAATGGGTCGGGTAAAAGTACACTTGCGGCGGCATTAACAGGCAGGGATAATTATAATGTAACGGGAGGCCAGGTGATTTTTGAAGGCCGCAATTTGCTTGACCTTTCCCCCGAAAATCGGGCGAGAGAAGGCGTTTTTCTTGCCTTTCAGTACCCCGTTGAAATACCAGGTGTTTCGAACATAAATTTCCTAAGGACTGCTCTGAACGAAATCAGAAAATACAGAAATCTATCTCCTCTTGAATCAAAGGAATTTTTGAAGCTTGTCAAAGAGAAACAAAAATTGGTTGAATTTGATGTGGCGCTTAGCAACAGGTCATTGAATGAGGGTTTTTCTGGAGGTGAAAAAAAACGGAATGAAATTTTTCAGCTGGCTATGTTGGAACCTAAACTGGCAATCCTTGACGAAACGGATTCGGGCTTGGACATTGATGCCTTGCGGATCGTTGCTAAAGGGGTTAACAAGCTTAGAACCAACGACAATGCATTCATCATCATTACGCATTATCAGCGTCTTCTTGAATATATCGTTCCGGACTTTGTTCATGTCCTATATAATGGACAAATTGTAAAATCTGGCGGCAAGGAACTGGCTCTCGAATTGGAAGAAAAAGGATATGACTGGTTGAAAGAAGAGTCAAAAGAAAGGGAACTGGTATAAATAGCGAAGCATGATTTCACGGGATATTGATACACTTTACGATCAGTTTATAGCCGATTTCGAAACAAAGTCGGTGCTGATGGCAGATGAACCGGATAATGTCCGAGAATTCCGGCGGCATTCGTTTGAGCATTTTCGGCTGCTTGGTTTTCCTTCGGTCAAAAATGAGGAATGGCGATATACGCATATCGCACCTTTTTTGCGCGAGGTGTATTCTACAAGTTCCGAAAAGCCTGGCAGTTTGGATCAATCTTTTCTTTCCAGCTTGCAGATAAGATCATTAGACGGCATCAGAATCCTCCTATTTAACGGAAAATATCTTCCTGAATTCTCAGAATTACCGCCAGATTCAGGAATCCATGTAAGTGCTTTGACAGGGGCCTACCAGGAACGATTGGTGTCTGATTATCTTGGTAAGATTGCCGATGCTTCAAAAAATCATTTCGTTGCGCTCAATTCTGCGCTATTCGAGGATGGGCTCTTTATTCGGGTGCAAGACGGAAGGCGAATTGAACGACCGCTGCACGTCATTCATGTTTTCTCATCAGAATCAAATATGTTTGTACAGCCCAGGCATCTTTTCGTAGTTGGCAAAGCGAGTGAGGTTAGCCTGGTCGAAAGCTTCTTGAACTTTAAGAATGAAGCCGAAATATTTATTAATGATGTTTCAGAAATTGAGGTCGGATCGGATGCTCGGGTTCAACATTATACTATTCATGGCGGGTGTGAAAATGCAAGGTATATTCATCACACGGAGGTCAGGCAGGCTGAGAGGAGCGTTTACAATAACTACAAGGCATCTTTTCCCGGGCCTGCTTTTTTGAGGAATAATTTAAATGTCTCTTTAAATGGCGAGAATATAGAGAGCCATTTATACGGCTTATATCTCGCAGGGGGAAGGCAGGTTGTGGATAACCATACAATTGTCGATCATTTGAAGCCGAACTGCCAAAGCAATGAACTTTACAAAGGAGTGATAAAAGACGAAGCGTCTGGCATATTCAATGGCAAGATTTATGTGCGAAAGGATGCCCAGAAGACCAACGCTTTTCAAAAGAATAATAATTTGATGCTCGGCAAGAAAGCCATTGTTGACTCAAAGCCACAACTGGAAATCTTCGCTGATGACGTTAAATGCAGTCATGGCTCTACAGTCGGCCAGTTTAACGAAGAAGCTTTGTTTTATCTTAAATCCCGCGGAATCGGAGAAGAACGCGCTAAAGCTCTCCTTATCCATGCCTTTGCCTACGACGTATTAGAAAAGATGCCACTCGCGTCTGTGAAGTCACACATCAATAAATTAATTGATGAAGGGCTCAAAACCTGAAGTAAAACTTTGAGAGATGAAAAGCGAACTTATTTCGGACACCGGTCTTCTTGATGTTCAAAAATTGAGGAGTGACTTCCCGATTCTATCACGCAAGGTGAATGGCCGGCCGCTTGTATACTTTGACAACGCAGCGACAACGCAGAAACCTTTAAAGGTTATAAACGCAATAAAAGATTATTATTCCACGATCAATAGCAATGTTCACAGGGGGGTACACCACCTAAGCCAAGTTGCTACAGATGCATTTGAAGCTTCCCGCAAAAAAATAGCGGCGTTTATAGGTGCCGCAAATGATCATGAGGTTCTTTTCACCAGGGGGCAACTGAAGGTATTAATCTTGTCGCTTATTCCTATGGAAGACAGTTTGTCAATAGTGGAGACGAGATCATTATTTCTTCACTTGAACATCATTCAAACATAGTTCCGTGGCAAATGCTTTGCGAAGAGAGGCATGCGACGTTGAAAGTAATCCCAATTAATTCGAGAGGGGAGCTGCTAATGGATTCTTATCGCGAGATGCTAAACGAAAAGGTAAAACTGGTCTCTGTTAACTATGTTTCGAATTCATTCGGGACGATCAATCCTATCCAGGAAATTATTGAAAGCGCGCACAAATTCGGAATTCCGGTTTTGATTGATGCTGCTCAGGCGGTTCAGCACTTGGCAGTTGACGTCTCTGAGATGGATGCGGATTTTATGGCTTTTTCGGGGCATAAGATGTATGGTCCGACAGGAATTGGCGTATTGTATGGCAAGGAGAAGTGGTTAAATGCCATGCCGCCTTTCCAGGCGGGTGGAGAAATGATTAAAACCGTGGGTTTCGATAAAACCTTTTACAATGATCTTCCTTTTAAATTTGAGGCCGGGACGCCAAATATAGAAGCATCAATATGTCTGGGTGTGGCGATTGATTATTTGAATTCAATTGGGCTGGATCGAATCAGGGACTATGAAGAGGACCTTCTTCAATATGGGATCGATCGGCTTTCGACTATTGACGAGCTGCAATTTGTCGGTACCGCAGAACATAAATCCTCGGTAATTTCATTTAATATCGATGGGAGTCATCCCTATGACGTCGGAGTAATATTGGATCAATTGGGAATTGCAGTTAGGACCGGCCACCATTGCACCCAGCCTCTGATGGACTTGTTTGGAATACCCGGCACCGTAAGAGCTTCGCTGGCCTTTTATAATACCCGGGAAGAAATCGATACGCTATTCCACGGAATTCAAAAGGCAGTTCAGATGCTCAAGTAATTGGTAGTGAAAATACTGCAACTGTTAATTCTAAATTTTAATTATTAATTCTTTAGGTGGGTTACACCTTGCAGCTTCATCAAACCTTCTGGCAAGAATGAGAAGTGAAAAGCAAAGATCATGACAATTAACGAAATTCAGGACGAATTGATCGAAGAGTTTTCTTTGTTTACTGACTGGATGGAAAAATATGAAAATATTATTCAGATGGGAAAGGACTTGCCAATGATCGATGACAAATTCCGAAAAGAAGAAAATTTAATTAGGGGTTGTCAGGCCAAAGTCTGGCTGCACGGCGATTTCAAGGGCGGAAAAGTTTACTTTACTGCTGACAGCGATGCCATTATTACCAAGGGACTTGTCAGCATGGTCGTCAAGGTACTTTCGGGGCATTCTCCCGAAGAAATAATGCAGTCCGAACTTTATTTTGTTGACAAATTAGGGTTACGCGAGCATCTGTCGATGACAAGATCTAACGGATTGTTATCGATGATCAAGCAAATGAAAATCTATGCAATGGCTTTTGTATCTTAATTTAATTTGAAGTAAAAAATGGTAGACAAAGTAGTCTTAAATGATCGCATTATTGAAGAGTTAAAAACAGTTTTTGACCCTGAAATTCCGGCAAATATCTATGACCTCGGATTGGTATATGACGTGGAAATCAAGGACAATGGATATGTGAAAATCAAAATGACGCTGACTGCCCCTGGATGCCCAGTCGCGGGCGAAATAATTCAGGCAGTTGACACTAAGATTAGATTGCTGGAATCGGTATCAGACGTCAATGTCATGCTAACTTTTGATCCTCCCTGGAAAAAGGAAATGATGAGTGAAGAAGCGAAACTTGAATTGGGATTCCTTTAAGATTGAGTATCATCAGGAGCGTCAAATCGTCGCCATCGACCTAATGTTAAATATGGAAATTAAACTCGCCAAAACTGATTGGGAAATCGAAATGTGTTGGGATGTCCTTCTAGCATTACGACCGCACTTAGACCGAAGTTCTTTCCTGTCCACTATCAAAGAAATGCTTGGAGAAGGATATCGGCTCGCTTATATCCAGGAGTGTGATCACGTAATCGCCGCAATCGGATTCCGCTATCTACAGTTTCTTTATAATGGAAAGCACATCTATATCGATGATCTATCAACGTTGCCAGGCCACCGAGGAAAAGGATACGGCAGTATGCTGCTTAATTACGTATTTGATATTGCCAGAGAGAAGGGATACAAAACAGTGACTTTGGATTCGGGATACCAGCGATTTGATGCCCATCGGCTTTATCTAAACGAAGGATTTACTTTAAGCAGCCACCATTTTTCCAAGTCAATCTGATTTGAAGAACAGACCGATTTCATTGACTGTGATATATTTTTTGATATTCAGGGATACTAAATAGCCCAATATTGGGTTAATGGTCCAGCATTTGAATTCCCATGTACGCTAGCAACCGTCTCTATTGGTTAAAATCGGGGTCCTATACATTAATGACAAATTTGCAAACGCTGTTGTTTGGATTTGGCTCGTTTTACTTGCTGGTGCGAATGCTCGACAAGACCAATTTTGGCATTTGGGTATTGTTTGTCGCTACGACTACGATATTCGAAACGGCTCGTAACGGAATGATTCAAAATGGGCTGATAAGATTTCTGTCAAATAGCACAGAAGGCGAATATCGAGAGATCTTATCCGCCTCTTTTTTTTTAAGCGGAGCCTTGATGATTATTTGCATAATCGTCAATTTTAGCATTGCTGGATATCTTGCAGATCTGTGGCACTACCATGGCCTTGCTTTAATGTTCTATATTTACAATCTTGTATATGTTCTCCAGGGAATTCTCGCGCACTTGCAATGGATTGAGCAGGCAAACTTGAGTTTCAGGGGCATTTTGGTCACCAATGGAATCAGGCAGGGTGGTTTTTTTATTTTTGTTCTGATTTGTTTTGTATTTCATTTTCACGTAGACTTAATATTTCTCATTTACGCCCAGATGGCCTGTGCCATTATTGGATCCGCTATCCAATACATCTTTGTAAAAAAACAGCTCATATTTTCTCGGCATATAAATTTTGCCTACGTAAAGAAGCTATTTGGTTACGGGAAATTTGTTTTTGGAACTTCGATTAGCGCTATTTTGACAGCTACGTTAAATCAAATGATGCTGGGCGCTTTGTTGTCATCAGCTGCCGCCGGCGCATTTAATATCGCGGTGAGGATTCTCAATCTTGCAGCCATACCGAGCAATGTAGCTGGAACCATTGTCTTTCCCCAAAGCGCCCGACGGTTTGTTTCAGAAGGACACCGAGCGATTAAATATCTTTACGAGAAATCCGTCGGAGCCATTCTGGCAATCCTGGTTCCATGTCTACTATTTCTTTTCTTATTTCCAGGTTTTGTCGTCCATGTCGTAGCCGGTTCAAATTACCCCGAAACAATTCCGGTTGTCAGGCTCATCGTAATTACCTGTCTTGCGACTCCGTTTGCGCGACAGTTTGGAACTATCCTTGACTCAATGGGTAAGCCCAGGATCAATTTTATTATTATACTGATTTCAGTAACTATTGAACTGGTGCTGGTTTATTTTCTTGTGAGGAGATATGGAATTATCGGCGCTGTATATGCAACGTTGATTGCCGACGCGCTCACTACTTTAGCGATGCAAATCATCCTGCGAAAGGAACTCAATGTAAATATTCTGAATACTTTCGTTTATGCCGCAAAATTTTATCCGGAGTTATTCAATAAATACGTCAGACCTGCTTTAGGGATGGAAGATCGAGCGGAAGCTTCCAAGGATTAGACCAGCCTATTGGGGGAAAACAATCCAACAGCAGAAACGTTTCAGACAAATATTTCTTGTAAATCCATAACTTTTCCGAGCACCTTGCCATATAAGTAAACAAGATTACCCACAATTTTTGATCGTTCCTTCCATTCCCTGGACTCATCCGCAACATACATGTTCCAATATTCGGCATTCAGGTGCACTCTTCCCATTGAAATGCTTGGACCGTACATTTGCGTATAGTGCCACCATCCCGATGGGAAGATCAGTGTTTCGCCCTTCTTCAATGTGACACGGAGTGGTTGAGCTTCCTTAAATAAAGGATATTTATCGTAGTCGGGATTTAGCACATTGATTGGTGAATGTTTCGGATTTTCCTTCGAAGGATAAAAGAATATTGCTTGCTCGGGAGGATATATTATAAAATCCTTTGTCCCGTACAATTGCGTTGCCTGATTATGTAAGAAAAGCGCGTCAATATGCAAGAAAGGAAACGCCGAGCCAGCTCCTCCCAGGAAGAATTCATATACATCCGTTCCACGCATCATAAATCTTGGCAGCAGCGGATGGTTAACCCTGTCGATTTTGCCAAATACGACTTCGGGTCGGATATCTTTCATTAATTCGGGAAAATAGTTTTCAATGTTTAGGTTGAAAGGATATGGACAGGGCTTTTCTTCCGTTGAAGCGACCATAAGGTCCATAAATTCCGCAAAAGTATACGTGACGCCCTTTACCTCTTTTGTATAGTGACCATAATTGTCTTTGAAGAATTTAGGGGATATTTTGTCCAAAGCTCCCCAACTTTGCACAGCGTCAGTTAGAATTACAGGAATGCCGGGTTCAATATATTCTTTAATAAACTCCCTCCGGCTAAGTTTTTCCCTTCTATCGACTGATGTTACTGATCGGCGTTTTATTTTTTGCTGCACTTGTTCATTAATCATAGTGGTAATCGTGATAATGTAAGGTTTAGAGAAAATGTTGATAACGAAAAGCCTTTCATTACCATTGTACAAAATTATAAATAAATTTATTAGCTATCAAGCCCCCAACAGATGTTTTGCTAGGCTAAGGATGTCCTCAACTTTTTCCATGTTATTCGGGAAATAAATTAGCTAAGCCGGTCGTTATCTCAATTTGTATCGCGTCAAAAAATAGGATTTCTTTCCATTTTATGGTATTATTGTCGGCGAGTTCATGTTGCGTCACGTCGCCGCAGGCCATTTCAAAAAACAGAACCCCATGTCAACGCCATCGGTTCAAAAAGTCGAGGACATTTCCTACAAAGACTTCATGGACAACTTTTACAAGCTGGGTATCCCGGTTGTTTTTAAGAATGCGTCGAAGGTCTGGAAGGCCAATGGGCTATTTAAACCCGAATGGTTCAGGAAAAATTTTGGAGAAAGGGCAATCGATAAAAATGGCAGAAAGTATACGATGAACGAGGTTCTCGATCTCGTCGAGAGCAGTTCCGAATCTAATCCCGCTCCTTATCCGTTCATCTTTGACATACCAGCGCTCATGCCGGAAGTTCTTCCGCTGATCGAACCTTTGGACTTAAACTATGCGAGACCTAACTGGTTATCAAGCAAATGGTTCCAAAGAGGTAACTGGGGGAGCGTGACCGAAATATTTATCGGCGGGCCCGGTGGCAGGTTTCCTTATGTTCATCTTGACTATTATCACCTGAATGCCTGGATTACGCAATTATACGGTGATAAGCAATTTACGGTATTTCCCCGTGGGCAAGAGGCATATCTGTACCCAAAAAACGACGACCCCTGGCGATCAGACATTAACATTTTTGAACCGGATTACAACAAGTACCCCCTTTACAGGAATGCCACGCCTATAAATTTTACAGTCAGCGCGGGCGAAACTCTGTTCATTCCCTTTGGCACCTGGCACACCGCTTATTCCCTAACTCCGACAATTTCGGTTGCCTTTGATCAATTGAATGCAAAAAATTTTAAGCCTTTCATGAGAGATGTTTGGCTATTTAAACTTCGCGAAGGCAAAATGAAAGCAATGGCTTCTTATGCTTACGCATGGTTGGCCGGCCAAAGTTGCCGGCTTGCCCATACTTAATATTTTTTTTGTCGCATGCGCGACCTTAATAATTATAAAATGAATAAGTCTTCAGGATTTGAAAACGTTTCAGACCTGCGGTCTGTCGAAGAGACAATTGACAAGAGGGCAAATCTTAGTTATGAAGAGTTCTGTGCAAAATACTTGTTCCCCAGAAAGCCGGTAGTAATTACTGACGCAACGGTAAAATGGAAAGCTTCTCAATGGACACCTCAATGGTTCAAAGAGAGATATTCTGATAAAATTGTAAAAACGGATCAGGGTGACATGCGAATGGACGGATTTATTGACGCAATTACGGCTGAATCGAGTGAGCCTGGACCCTTTCTCCGCGAACAGCCGCTTGAAGAAGTGTTTCCGGATTTAATGGATGACGTATTACCAACCCCTCGGTACGTACTCCCAAATTGGCTCGGTGATAATTATCTGATAGGCCCAATCAACCGCAGGCTAAATAGAGAATCGCACATTGAAGTCAATTTTTGCGGGAGAAGAATATTTCCTTACCTCCATATAGACGATTTAGGCGTTCACGCATTTATTACCCAACATTATGGAGACAAGGAATTTATTGTGTATCCTCCAGACCAGGAACCTTACCTCTACAGAGTAGAAAACGACAGGTTCTCACAAATAAAAGATGTCGACAATCCTGACCTTAACAAATTCCCACTTTTTGCAAAGGCAAAAGCAATGCGCATTGTTTTGCATGCCGGGGAAAGCGTATTTATGCCATGTGGCTGGTGGCATACAACAAAGGTTCCCGGGACGTCTTTGTCAACCGTTATCAGCATTTCTAACTCATCCAATTGGGCAGAGCTGGTAAAACATCTGAAAAATAATAGCGGCCACCGGCTTTTCGCCCCCGTATTTACATTTTATCTCAAGGCAATCGGCAAAATGAAATCATTGATGGGCTAGTGAGTGCCGTGGAACCCCATCTGAAATATAATAGGTCTTTTAACTGTGTAAAAAGCTGAAGGACAGAATATCAATTTGATAATTTATCAACCTTCCGTTCGTTCCGCTGTTAAGTAATTAATTTTATAGTCATTCTTTCTGATCCCTGGATAAATATTTTGGAGTTGGCGGTGGTTATGCGCAATAAAATCAGTCACTTATAAGTTTTTTTAGTTCAGCATTGTCAGAACTCTAAACTCCTAATTTTTCTGTCATCCATGAACAGTGCAATTGACAAGACATACCAAGAGAATAACTGCGACTTTGTGCATCAACTTTTTGAACGCCAGTTAAATGAAGTCAAAGATCTCACAGCCATTTGCCACGGTTCACGAAAAATTACCTATAACGAACTCAACGCGAAATCTGAAAGATTATCCGGTATCATTTCAAGCAAATCGGCAGACTCAAATATCATTGCGATAAGTACGACAAGGTCAATCGAGACTATTGTCGGCGTGCTTTCGATTTTGAAATCTGGTCGAGCTTACTTACCGCTTGATCCCTCTTATCCGCAGGAACGCCTGCTTCAAGTAGTCCGCGACGCTAAAGTCAGTTTTTGCATAGCGCTGGGCAATGAGTCGCAAATATTTTCATCCCTTGGTATGGAGGTCTTGGACTTAGAAGCAGGGATGGACGATGGGATTTACGGCATCTCCAAAGCCGATCCTCTATTTGCTTACGTACTCTATACGTCAGGCTCGACCGGAAAGCCTAAGGGCGTGTGCATGGGTCATCGACCGCTTGTGAATCTTATCCAATGGCAACAAAAACATTCTGTCGCAGGACGCGGATCGAGAACTCTGCAATTTGCCCCCTTGAGCTTTGACGTTTCCTTTCAGGAAATTTTTGCAACATTGACGACAGGCGGGACGCTTTATTTAGTTGATGATGATCTCCGCCTGGATCCACAGCGCCTTCTTAATTTCATACAAGAAGAGGGCATAAATCGCATTTTCTTGCCTTTTGTTGCATTACAATTCCTGACGGAGTCAGCCGATTCGAATAATAATTTTCCCCATTCTCTGAAGGAAGTTATGACCGCGGGTGAACAACTGAAAATCACTCCACAAGTTGTGCGGTTTTTTGACTCGCTAAGAGAGGCGATACTTTATAATCAATATGGACCAACGGAATGTCATGTAGTAACTGAACTTAAGCTGGAAGGGAATCCGGCCAAATGGCCTGCATTGCCTTCAATCGGTAGGCCCATCGACAACACGGAAATTATAATTGTTGACCATAATCTGATGACTGTGCGCCCGGGAGAGATTGGCGAATTGTGTATCGCCGGCGCCTGTCTTGCGGAAGGCTATCTCAATCGTCCACAACTTACATCCGAAAAATTTGTGACCGGCACAATGATTGACGGTCGTATTCAGCGCATGTACAGGACAGGCGATCACGCCCGCGTGCTGGAAGATGGCAATATTGAATTCCTTGGAAGGATGGATGACCAGGTAAAAATACGCGGATACCGGATAGAGCTTGGCGAAATTGAAGTTTTACTTAATCATCAGGATCACGTCAGCCAGGCTGTTGTTACCGCCAGGGAAGATATTCCGGGTCAGAAGAAGCTGGTGGCTTACGTGGTATCATCAGACGGACAAAAGGATACGATTTCGCTCAGAAAGGCGGTGGAGCAACAATTGCCCGAATACATGATGCCTTCTTCTTTTGTATGGCTTGACCAACTACCAAAGACCGTTAGCGGGAAGGTTGATAAAAAAAGCCTCCCTAAACCCGCAGGAAAGCGACCTGAACTTTCAGCGCTGTTTAAATCGCCGTCGACACAAACGGAAAAAATAATTTCGGCCCTGTGGTCCGAATTGTTGCAAGTTGATAAAGTTGGGATCAACGACAACTTTTTTGAGCTTGGTGGTAATTCTCTCTTGGCCTTGAGAACCGTAGCTGATTTAAAATTGCGTCACGGGCTTGATCTTGCCATTACCAAACTCTATCAATATCCTACCATTGCTGACCTTGCAGAATTTTTTGCGGGGGCGAAAAAGGGGGTACGCGCTGCGATGAGACAAACCAAAAGCCAAATGCACGGGGATGTGGCTGTCATCGGCATGGCAGGGCGTTTTCCTGGCGCGGATACAGTTGAAGAACTTTGGGATCTACTATGCGAGGGCCGGGAATCAGTTTCATTCTTTGCGAGCGACGAACTTGATCCGAGTATTGATCCGGAAATCAGAAGCGACCCCGATTATGTTAAGGCAAGAGGATTAATTAATGGCGCAGACCAGTTTGATGCCGCTTTTTTTGGGATAAATCCAAAACTGGCAGAATTAATGGACCCACAGCAGCGAGTATTTTTAGAGGTCGTCTGGGAACTTTTAGAAAAATGCGGGTATCTGCCTTCAAGGTATCATGGCGCGGTTGGTGTCTTTGCGGGCTCAGGAAATAATTCGTACTACCTGAATAATGTGCTTGCTAACAAGAATCTTGTTGAGCGCATGGGCAGCTTTCAGGTTATGACATTTAATGAAAAGGACTATGTGGCGTCAAGAACGGCTTACCAGATCAATTTAAATGGGCCGGCAGTCAGTGTATATTCTGCCTGTTCGACTTCATTGCTTGCTGTAGCGGAAGCGGTGGACCATATTAGAAACGGTAGGTGTGAAATAGCTGTCGCAGGGGGCGTCGCTATAACTTCACCGCTCAAAAGTGGCCACATTTACCAGGAGGGAGCCATGCTGAGCTCCGACGGTCACTGCAGGTCCTTTGACGCCGAGGCGCAGGGCACTGTATTTAGTGATGGGGCTGGTGCCGTCCTACTCAAAAGCAGGGAAGCCGCCGAAAAGGAAGGCGATAAAATATTCGCAATCATCAAGGGAATAGGTGTAAATAATGATGGAGGAGGTAAAGGGAGTTTCACCGCACCTAGTGCCGAGGGCCAGGCAGGGGCCATCTCGATGGCGATTCAGGATGCCGGAATTGAACCATCGGCAATTAGCTATATCGAAGCACATGGGACAGCGACACCGCTTGGAGACCCGATAGAAATTGAAGGCCTTGGAATTGCATTCGGTAAGCAGTCCAAAAAGCAATTCTGTGCCATCGGATCTATCAAAAGCAATATGGGGCATCTTACTGCTGCTTCAGGGGTCGCAGGGCTTATTAAGACAGTATTGTCCATTCATCACAAAAAAATACCTGCGTCGATAAATTTTACAAAACCGAATCCCAATATTGATTTTGCAGGCAGTCCATTTTTCGTAAACACGTCGCTTCGCGAATGGACATCGCCTCAGCGAATTGCAGGAGTAAGTTCGTTTGGGGTAGGAGGTACTAACGTTCACATAGTCCTCGAGGGGCATAATTTAGTGGCATCAGACTCGGGAGATGGAAGAGAAATGCAACTCTTTTCCTGGTCTGCAAAATCCGAATCATCACGCGAAGCCTACGCCGGAAAATTTGCCAGGTGGATTGAAGGTGAGCAGAAGGTGAAACTAGCTGACGCGGCATTTACACTGCACTCGACCAGAGAGGATTTTGCATGGCGGAGATTTGTTGTTGCAGATCGGGCCCAGAACCTCGCCGAAAAAATGAGATTCGCTCCAAGCCAGGCGGACTCGAAACATTTAAGTGAAACGTCCGGCGAGTTGGCATTTGTATTTCCGGGGCAAGGCTCACAATATGTTAATATGGGCCTGGGTTTCTATCAGTCTGAAAAGGCGTTTCGCTTGGCATTGGAAGAATGCTCATCCATTTTGAAACTAGAAATTGACGAAGACATACTTGATATTATTTATCCAAAAGAATTAAATGCGGATTCAGAGAATAGAATAAATGATACTTATTACACGCAGCCTGCTATGTTCGTCATCGAATATGCAATGGCCAAACTCTGGATGAACTGGGGATTAAAGCCCACGGCTTTTGTTGGGCATAGCATTGGGGAATTTGTTGCTGCACATCTTGCCGGAATTTTTAGCCTCGAAGATGGCCTCAAACTCATTTCCACAAGGGGGAGGCTTATGCGGGGACTTCCCCGAGGAAGCATGCTAGCGGTTCGATCCGATTTTGAAAAAATCTCACCTTTTTTGCCACAGGGACTTTCCCTGGCCGTAATCAACAGCCCTGGCTCGTGTGTTGTGGCAGGTTCGATCGAAACAGTGTCAGACTTTTCCAGGACCCTAACTGAGAAAAATATTTCAAATCGGCTATTGTCGACAAGTCACGCTTTCCATTCTGCAATGATGGATCCAATCGTTAAGCCGTTCGAGGAAGTAGTTCGTTCAGTCAAGCTGGCTGTTCCGCGCATCCCGATCGTTTCGACGGTAACAGGTAAATGGATGACCGATGAGAACGCGACATCGCCCGAATATTGGGCAGCCCATCTGCGATCTACGGTTCGGTTCGGGGATGCAGTGGCAACACTTCTTGAAGCCGACAATAAAATTATTTTGGAGACCGGACCTCGAAACGTGACTTCTTCACTGATCAGGCAACAGGCTCTCAAAAAACGTTCAGTTGCCATTCCGACGATGGACATATCAGACGGCCAATCGGAGACGTACTCCTTGCTTAAAGCAGCCGGTTCGCTTTGGGTGAATGGAGTCGATATTAATTGGGATTTTTTTTACGGAGACCAGTCTCGAAAGAAAGTGGATTTACCGTCATATGCGTTTGACAAAGTACAGTGCTGGGTGGTTCCACCACAATCTCAAAGAAGCTTATCGGAGCCATCTGGGCAACTACCTAAAACCTTTGTCGAAAATTTATCTCAACCTGAAAACCTATTTCCCCTCAATACTATGAGAAAAGAGATATTAATCGAAAAAATAAAAGGAATTCTTGAAAATGCTTCGGGCATTGAAATGGAAGGGGTGACACCGGATATTAGTTTTATTGAGATCGGACTCGATTCCTTATTGTTAACACAGATTGCTTTGAATCTTAAAAAAGAGTTCGGCCTTCCCATATCTTTTAGGCAACTGACAGAGGAATACGGCAGCCTTGGCTCTCTTGCTGCCTATTTAGATTCAAAGCTTCCGGAAGATAAAGTTACTGCGCAAGGACCGGCAATTCAGGCGACGAATCAAATTTTGCACCAATCGCGCACGGCACCGGGTTCGATAAGTCAAGTCAATGCGGGAAACAGCAGTTCAGTTATCGATCTCATTTCGCAACAGATCCAGTTGCTGGCACAACAAATTGCTGTTTTGCAACAAGGGTCACAAACAACGTCTCAGCCTGGTAAACTGCCGTCGGGCCCAACAACTTCTAGCAATGGGCTACAATCACAGACGAAGCCGGTCGAATCAAAAAATGACAATGGTTTATCGACCGAGGAGGTCGTCGAATTGAAAAAGCCATTTGGAGCGACCGCGAGAATTGAAAAACAGCCATTTAAGTTGAACGAGAGGCAGCAGAAATTTTTAACAGAATTTGTCAAAAGATACAACGAAAAAACAACCAGAAGTAAGGAATTTACGCAGGAACATCGGTCGTATATGGCGGATCCAAGAGTTGTTTCAGGCTTTCGTCCTGTCACTAAAGAAATAGTTTATCCAATCGTAGTTAATAGGTCGCTTGGCGCGAAGCTGTGGGACATTGACGGAAATGAATATGTTGATGCATTGAATGGATTTGGCTCAAATATGTTTGGGTACCAACCCGAATTCGTGAAGAAGGCGCTCAGGGACCAAATTGAAAAAGGATTTGAAGTGGGTCCACAGCACGAACTGGCAGGTGAAGTATGCAGATTGATTTGCGAGTTTACCAAATTCGATCGCGCAGGGCTTTGCAATACCGGTTCTGAAGCTGTCCTTGGTGCAATGCGGATAGCCAGGACTGTTACTGGGCGATCGACTATCGTGGCGTTCTCTGGTTCTTACCATGGAATTGTAGACGAAGTAATTGTAAGAGGTACTAAAAAATTAAAATCATTTCCCGCCGCACCAGGGATAATGCCTGAAGCCGTTCAAAATATGCTCATTTTGGATTACGGCACGGAAGAAAGCCTTCAAATCATTCAAGAGAGAGCTGAAGAGTTAGCGGCCGTTTTGGTGGAGACCGTTCAAAGTCGGAGACCGGATTTTCAACCAGTTGAGTTCCTCAGGAAACTGCGGGAAATTACTGAACGCTCAGGAACAGCATTGATTTTTGATGAAGTCATCACTGGCTTCAGAATGCATCCCGGCGGAGCCCAGGCACTCTTTGACGTCAGCGCTGACATTGGAACTTTCGGAAAAGTGGTTGGGGCAGGAATTTCAATTGGAATTATCGCTGGCAAAAAGAAATTCATGGATGCTCTCGACGGGGGCGCTTGGCAATTTGGAGATACTTCCGCGCCCGAGGCCGGGGTTACATATTTTGCCGGCACTTTCGTCCGCCATCCGCTGGCGCTGGCGACTGCGAAAGCCTCTCTTGAATATATGAAAGCGAAAGGCCCGTCGCTTCAGGAAGCGCTAAATGACAAGACCAGGTTAATGGCTGAACGATTGAATTCGATTTGCGTCCGGCGCGGCCTCCCAATTTTTGTTCCACACTTTGGATCGTTGTGGAAAATTAAATTCAAAGAGGATGTTCCTTATGGGGAGTTGTTATTTACACTCATGCGCTACAAAGGTGTGCACATTCAGGATTTGTTTCCTTGTTTTCTGACGGAAGCACATACTGAAAAAGACATAAATTTTATTGTTGAAAAATTTGAAGAAAGTATAAATGAATTAGTAGATTCGGAATTTCTCCGACCGGTAACTGTGAATGAATATCGTTCCAACGGAATTGCCGTTCAGGAAATACCGCCTGTCGCCGGTGCCCGGCTCGGAAGAGATATTAGTGGTAATCCGGCTTGGTTTATTCCAGATCCAGATCGGCCGGGGAAATATTTAGAAGTGAAGTAGGCAAACGCATTTTAGAATGTCAAATCACGCATCAAACGTGCATCCCGTAGAATTCGATCCTTTTTCAGGGCCGGAGATCTCTTCTGTTGCTCCTGCCATTGAACCTCAATCAGAGATCTGGATTTCCTGTCTTATGGGAGGAGATGATGCAAATCGTTGCTACAACGAATCCGTGTCGCTGGACCTCAGGGGACGCTTCGACGTAGGAGCCATGGAGTTGGCTTTGAAGGACGCGATTCGGCGGCATGAAGGATTACGATCGGCCTTTAGTGCAGATGGCAGACAAATATGTATTTTTAAAGAATTACCGCTTCAGCTAATCTTTCATGATCTTTCGATGCTTGAGGAAGCAGGGCAAAAGGAGTTTATAAAGTCATTCGCTAGGCGGGACGCCGAAACTGTATTTGATCTGCTAAATGGCCCTTTGTTTCGACCTGCGCTGTTCAAATTAGCCGATCAGAGGCATTATCTCACATTGTCAGCTCACCACATTATTTGCGACGGGTGGTCGCTTGGCATACTCATGCAGGACATCGCCAAGCTATATTCTGCATACGCGAAAAAGCAAATACCATTGCTGCCCCCTGCATTGCGGTTCAGCCAATTTGCAGTCTCTCAAAATAATTTTGCTGAAACAGACGAGTATAAAAATATCGAGCAGTATTGGATGGATCAATATAAAGATGAAGTACCCGTTCTGGAGTTACCTCTCGATTTTCCCCGCCCGGCCGAGCGT
>JAJPJP010000216.1 GCA_021324175.1 Chitinophagia bacterium | reverse complement strand
GTATTTTTGCTGCCCTTCGGAGGGGTGCAGGAGTGGTTGAACTGGCACGCCTGGAAAGTGTGTATAGGAGAAATCCTATCAAGGGTTCGAATCCCTTCCCCTCCGCTACCCAATTGATAGAACCTTTATCTGATAAGCGTTTTCGTACTTTTAGGTCGGAAGGGTAATAAATAGCCACCTTATGCTGCGTGCGGCAGCTCTTATTTTTTAATTGTCGGATGTAAAAAGTTCATTTTCCATTTGCCGTGCTGAAAAGAATTATCTCAGCTGAATGTTAGCTGATAGCACAATAGCCGATTGTTATTTCTTCCGCCAAGATATTAGTGATCACATAAAGGATGATCAGGAGGCCGGCAGCAAATTGCCGACCGACAAACCAACCATATTAATCTCGATGATCATTTATGAACACGCATCGTCCGTTTTTAATACAAGTCTTATTTTTGCATCTTCTCCCCAAAACTCTGGACAATCGCCTTGCAAACTGGTATTAGGCATTCGCAAATTAACAATTGTGAAACCATGGAGACACATGTTTTGGAGGAACAAATGCGAACCTACTTTCTGAAACTTGCTGGGAATTTCACCTCTGATCATGGCGTCAGTATTGCTGTCAGTGTCGGCGGCGTTTGCTTTATTATGGCCGTCGTCAAATACGATGTGGAGAATGAAAGATCATATCAGCTTTATGACGAAGTCGATGGGATTAGGGAGTTCATCGACGAATATGACATTCATTCTATGGATGGGCTAAGGTCAATCGATAAACGGGCAATCTGGAAACGGTATTTTGAGGAGAAAGCTGAAGTGTTATTTACGAATCAACGCGACCAGCAAATTTGTTTTCGGCCTTTTCGCGGACGGACGACCATTTATAGTGTTAACCTAAGCTACTACACAGAGGTATGGCGGTTAATGGATTCTGTGGAGGATATCGAGGAATGGGTAGATGAGAACCAGTTTTTTATTGAGGAGATTTCAGAGGTTGACTGGAGACGCAGGTAACTTTAAAGCTTACGTTTCGGATGACGCCTTTTTATTCTGACCCCTTACATTAAACAAATGAAGTCTTTATTGAGTCTACGTCGAAGCACTTTTCGAATAAACATTCACTTTTCAAAATGGTTCCCGGCAATGGATTGAGAACCCTGAGATTTGGCATTTCTCCAAATCGAAAATATTTTTCCAGCGAACAAATGCATTGTATCAATTTCGTACACTAGATTAATTGTAAACGAACGGTTTCGTAGATTTATTTTTTTATTTTAACTTGTAGGTCAATGCGCAGCAATACGGCATGTGTTTAGCTGCGAGAGTAGGGTGGTTTGACAGCCAAAAAAAAGTAAATCCCATGTTTAAAAATTATTTTCTGATTGCCCTCAGGAACCTGATGCGGAACAAAGTCTATTCCTTTATTAATATTTCGGGCCTTACGCTGGGCCTGGCCTGCACCATGCTGATCGTTCTTTATGTCAAGGACGAAACCAGCTTTGACCGGTTTCATCAAAATATTCCGAACCTGTATCGAATTACAAACAAAGAAATCAACCCCGACGGCAGTGTTGCCGGAATGGGTGGTAATTCAGGTTATTTCCAGGGGCCGCGGTTCACGGCCAATGTTCCAGGGCTCAAATCCTTTGTCCGTATCCAGAATGGAAACGCGGACATCAGGACCGGGACCGAAGTTCATTCAGAACAGTTACTGTATGTGGATTCAAGCTTTTTTTCCTTGTTTTCTTTCCAGCTGATAAATGGAAATTCAAAGACCGCCCTTATCCAGCCCAGGTCAATGGTTTTGTCGGAAGATGAGGCAATAAAGCAATTCGGTACTACCGATGCTATAGGCAAAACGCTTTCGATCAAGGAAGATAGCGTCTTCGTGCCATATATCGTGACTGCGGTGGCAAAAAAGTGCCCGCAGAATTCGTCGATCAAATTCGATTTACTCTCGCCAATCAAGGTTTCCAAGCAGGACGAAGCGGAGAATACCAACTGGTTCAATTTCTTTCTCAACACTTTTGTGCTGGTTGACAAGAATGCGAACATCAGGACTGTCGAAACCCAAATGAATAAATTCTACCAATCGGATGCAAAGGAGGCTATCAAAATTCTGGCTGAGAAATATGACATGAAGAATAAGCAGGTCTTCATGCTGCAGCCTTTTGTTGAAATGCACCTCAGTAAAGAATTGCCTGCCGACAATGGGCTGACCGATTCAAGTAAGCCGATTTATTCTTTGATCCTGACTTGCATAGCCGTATTTATTTTAGTGATCGCCTGCATCAACTTCATCAACCTGACCATGGCCAGATCTGTGAAAAGAGCAAAGGAAATCGGAATCAGGAAAGTGGTTGGCGGAGAAAGAAAACAACTAATTGCCCAGTTCCTTGGTGAATCCTTTGTCCTTTGTTTCATCGCATTTCTTTTGGCCATTGGCGTTGTTGAGCTGATATTGCCAGTTTTTAACCAACTTTCGGGTAAGATCCTCGCGCTTTCTTACCTTTTAGACTGGAAACTGATTCTGTTCTACCTCGCACTGTTTCTGATGACCGGGTTGCTCGCCGGGTTTTACCCAGCGCTCGTCCTTTCGGGACTTAAACCCGTCGACACCCTTTATAGCCGTTTTCAGCTGGCCGGAAAAAATTACCTGCAAAAATCGCTCGTCGTATTGCAGTTTGCCCTGGCATCGTTCCTGATCATCGCTACCTTTACGATCTATTCCCAATTCAGATACCTCACCACCGAGAAGCTGGGTTATGATGACACACATCTGGTCGGCGTCGAGAAGAATATGAATTTTGCCAGGTTCAGTCTCTTTAAACATGAGCTGATGAAACGCACGTCCATCGTTGACGTAGCACCGAAAAACGGCGGATTCTGGGGCACCATCGCCAAGGTAAACGGGGATTCGATCATGCAATTTGCCTATGAGACCGTCGATGAGACCTACATCCCCCTCCTCAAAATACCAATTGTCCAGGGCAGGAATTTTTCCACGGATCATCCTTCTGATTCTGCAGAATCGGTGATTATCAACGAAGCGTTTGCCCGGAAAGCGGGTTGGAAAAATCCCATTGGCCAGATCGTAAACTTTTACTATCAAAGCAAAGTATACAGGGTGATCGGTGTTGTAAAGGATTATCATTACGAAGCAATGACCCGAGAAATCGGCCCGCAGCTTTTTACGATGAAACCGAATGGCTACGGCATTGCGTATGTCAAGATCAGACCGAAAACTGAAACTGCGAGCCTCGCCTATATACAAAAGGTATTTAAAGACCTGTTCCCTTTCACCCCCTATTCCTACGATTTCAAAGACCAGCAAAATCTCAAGAACTATGAAGCAGAAGACAAATGGAAACAAATGATGCTCTATAGCGCATTGCTAACCATTTTTATTTCCTGCATCGGCCTTTTCGGATTGTCGGTTTTATCGGCGGAAAAAAGGACCAAGGAAGTGGGTATCAGGAAGGTGCTTGGTGCCACTGTCACTAATGTGGTGACTATTTTATCCCGCGATTTTTTGATACTGGTGGCCATAGCCCTTCTGGCCTCAATCCCGTTTGGATACTGGGCCGGGCACAAATGGCTCGACAATTATCCTTACAAGATTGATCTAACTTGGGGCATTTTCGCTTCTGCCGCTTCGCTGGTCATCGCGATCGCCCTGGTCACGGTAAGCTTCCAGGCGATAAAGGCCGCCTTGGCTAACCCGGTCAAGAGTTTGCGCACCGACTGAACCAGCAGGGCGCGACTGCAAGAGCGAGCTGCCAAGATTCGGTACATCTTAAATAAGAAAAGTTTTCCACGTCACTATTTTTTGGGCGACTCATATTTCGCTTGTGAACCTTGACCCGGAGCAAGGAATTTCTATCACCATTCATTTGAATGAACCTGATGGTTCAAATTTTTCGGGACAAGTGCCTAAATCTTCATCGATGACGACATATTTACCGAGCCGCGTAAGGTGATCATTCATTCTATTTCAGATTTCAAAAAGGATGGTAAAACATTAACGGCAATTATGCCATCAAAATCAATAGTGATGATGGAACGGGAACCCGACGTCAGCAAACTGGGGTACTGGCTATTTATTCTCTCTGATGCCTAGCAATTCCTTGGGGAACTTTGCACCGTTTGTTTCCAGCGTCCATACAAGGTTTGCCACATACCAGCGGTTGTTGAATAAAACGAGCTGATAGCTGTTGACGCCACGCTGTTTATTGTTTTCGGCATCGACACCGACGAAACCCTGAAAAACATTCGCGATGCCGTTAAAGCGCTGAGTAATTCTTCCCAGTTCCTTTTCCGTGTAGCCGACCTCGTCACTGTCTTGGCTGACCGCTTTTATGAACTCATCCAAATTGAAAGTTTCAAGCGGTTTGAACAGTGAATCGTTATGGTTGACAACCGTGAATGTGCAAGTGGGTAAGAACAGATTACGAAAAGCCGTCCAGTTTCGCACTTCGCCCCTTTTGTTTGTTACTCCTTTTAGAACAGCACGTAGAAGGCCATTAATGGTTTTGAAATCACGAGAATTGTTTTCAATATCCGATTGTGCAAAAATACTGGTAGAAAAAAGAAGGCAAACGAGAAGCAGAGATTTCATGTTTTCATTTTTTGGAAATATAATTCAAAGGAGATTTTGCACTTCGCAGGTTTTATTTTCTTGCTGTTAATTAACATTTGTATATATCAACACGATCCGTCTTTCGCCAAACAGGGAGAGGGTTTTTTAGTATTAATTTTTGTGCCGAATCGACCCCTACTTGTGGAAGAGCCATAGACAATGGTGGATAAAACATACTGAAATTCATAAGTAATATTCTAGAATTCATAAGTCGCCCGGCGCTGACAGCCAATAATTTTATGCGACGAAAAATCAACGCATATGGAAAAAACGAATTTTGAGTGGCTCTGCGATGACGTGAGGTTTCTGGAATTTGGAATTACGCCATAGCGACTTCTGAAAAGGAGCCTAATCGAGAAGCGCTGAGGAAAGAGAATTGTAACGCAATTAAAAATGATGAACCAATAATTTGAAATAATCCGTGAGCAAATTTTTCCAGACACTAATCATTCTCCTTTACATTTATTTGTCCCTCAACATAGAGTTTGGGATCGTCGGCTTATTCGGTAAAAGCTATTCTATCCAGGACGAACTTTTCCTGGGCTGCGTCTGGACCTTATTTTGTTTCCTATCGCATCTTTTTATCGCCGACTATAACTTGTTCATGCATCTTCCGGTCCGAAAACCGGTATTGATCGAGGAAAAAAGACTGGATTCGCTACTACAGAGCATCGTCGAAAAATCAACATTTCGAAAAAAGATCCGCATCCGAATTACAGAAGAAAAGAATCTTAATGCCTTTGCTATCGGGCGCCGAACGATCAGCGTCTCGAAGGGTTTACTTGAGGCGTTTTCAAATCAACAACTGCAGGGTGTGCTCGCACACGAACTGGGACATCTGCAAAACCGCGATTACATTCGCCTCGCGGCCTATGTGATGGCGAGGAACCTCCCATTTCCGTTTTATTTTAGAATGAAATCAGGAATTCATTGGATAAGGAAAAATTGCCCAATCCTACATCCTTTGTTCAATTTATTCGGGGTGATCGTTTACATTTTGCCAGCGATCGTGGCGGTCAGCGTTTACAAACATCACCAATTGCTGCTTTTTACTATCGTCGTTCTTTGCTTTGCTTTTTACCGGACAATGCTAAACCTTTTTGATTTTTTCTGGCGAGCGACTGTTCGTGTCATCGAATATAAACAGGATGCGTTCGCGCATCAATTAGGCTTTGGAAATGAGTTGCGCGAAGCACTCGAGCGCCTGATCGGCGATGAAGCGAGGTCGGTTAATCTGTATGAAAACATGATGAAATTTGATCATCCCGTAATCTATAATCGGATCAGGCGACTCGAGAAACTGGGAGGGCTCCGACAATAATCGTTAATACCGACCAAACCTGTTCCTTAAGTCCACCCGAAATCCATCCACTGAATGGAGCAAAAGAAGATTTACCCATGGTAGAAAAACTTTTCCTTCCTCGAGCCGCTGAAAGCCGTTGCAGTCCAAAATTTCAGCGTGCCAAATCAGAATATTGGGAACTTGAAAATTAAGTTATAAAAAGAAGGTCTAAAGCCTTCTCCACTGCAGTCAAAAAAATAAAACCCTTATCGGAACAAGGGCTTATTGTTTTGAAAAGAAAAATGTTGCTAATCGTCGTCGACAATCGTTTAGGGAGCGGTCTTCCGCGTCGCCACATCGACCAAATTGCTTACCATGTTGAAACTCATTTCTCCGATTTGCGATTTCGTGTATTTTCCGAAGGTACTGCTCTGAGTCAAAATTGGACTGGGGATAGCGACATAACGAAATTGAGCGCCAGTTATATCTGATTGCGCGGCAATGACGATTTTACTTAGCCCGTAGGATACTTCGAGATAACCGGGATACGCTAAGACATTCAGCACGGTACTATCTTGACCAACCACAAGTTGACCATTCTGGTTAAATATATTTTGAACGTAAGCCTCTACCGCACCGCTATCCAGGATGGCCTGCGAGATGGCCGGAGCGCTGAGGGTATCAACAAAAACGCTGTCAGGTTTGCCGTTATTGGTAAATCTATAGACATTGGTGGTTAAGGTAATCCATTGAGAATATACGACACTATCCCTACCGTTTGCGCCGTTCGTGCCTGAGCTTCCGGCTGCGCCGGCAGCCCCTGTCGCACCCGTAGCACCTGTTGCGCCCGATGGCCCCATGGGCCCGGCTGTTTTGGAACAACTGAAAATTGCGATGACAATTGTGAGATAAACCGGTAATAGTAGCTTTAAGTTCTTCATGCTTACGAATTTAGATTGACGATTGTTGAAGGGTTTTATAGCCGAAATCTTATGGTAGTAAATTGTGGTGTCCGATGCAACTGCGTCATTCAGAAACAACAAGATTTTGCCTTGATGTTGGCCTGAGGGGTTGATCGCGGTTTCAGTTTTAAACAAATCTTGACTGCAAGCACAATAAATTACCGACCAAAAAACGATTATTTTAACTGTTTATTGCGCTGTCTTCCAAGCTCTCCAAACTAAGTGACTTAAGATTTGTTTAGCGGCTATAAGATTCATGGCTCTTTTTGAACCGGCTTTACCAGGGGCAATATTTCTTTATCCAATCAAGCATGCGTGTGATGTAATCAACATTGTGTTTAAATTCGATAAAACCGTGATGTTCTCGTGGATAGGTGACCAGTTCGCAGGTAACCTTGTAGTAACGAAGTGCTCTGTACAACTCCTGCGATTGCCCTATAGGATCGACATCGTCATTCTCTCCTTGTATGATTAGGGTAGGCGTGCGGGCTTGCCGCACAAAACTGATGGCGGAGTGATTGGCAAAGACGTCCATATTTTCATAAGGCCTGCCAAGAAACCAATGATCGTAGGCAGCGCCGTTCTCGGTTCCGAACTCGCTGGCCAGGTTGAAAAGGCCGGCTCCCGACATCGCGGCTTTAAAACGATTGGTTTGTGTAATGGCCCACTCTGACATGTAACCGCCGTAAGACCAACCTACAATTGCAAGTTTGCTGCTGTCAATATTTTTATGTGCTATCAAATAATCGATTCCCGACATGATGTCCTTAAAATCACCCTCACCCCAGGCTCTTCTGTTAGACTCGAGAAACTTCCATCCGTATCCGGTAGATCCTCTGATGTTCGGCATCATGACGGCATATCCCTTTTGCAGAAACAGTTGCGCCCACGATTGATAACTGTCGGTAAAAGCTCCCGTCGGTCCGCCATGAATGATCACCACCATCGGTAGCAAAGCGATATTGTTTGTCGTTACAGGTTTAAAAAAAAGCGATTCAATCGTTGTGCCATCAAAACTCTTGTAACTGACCAGTTCAGGAGAGACAAGTGGTATTTTTTCAAATGACTTATTGAAATGAGTAAGCTGCACTGCATCATGGCCGTTAGTCGCGATCCAAAGCTCCATAAGATGAGTGGAATTACTGCTCACAAAAACGACCGATCGATCATTGCGAATGTCATAAGCAAGGACATTTTGATTGATCTTTAAATCAGTTGCTTCACCCTTGGTCGAAATTTCATAAAGCCTCGGGTAAAAGCCATGTTGCACAATGGCAAAAATTTCATCATCAGAAAAAAACTTTGCTTCCCGGATCGGCAAATCAATTTTACTGCCGGACACATTATTGACTTTGCCACCTTTCACAGGTTGCATGTAAAGGTCATGTGCAACCGGACCATCCACTCTCGGGCCAATATAAGCAATCCATTTTCCTTGAGGCGCAACTTGAATATCTCCCCAAAAGGGATTTTTCAAAGAAGGCAAAAAGGTATAGCTGCTGTCACTTAGTTCATACCTGACAAGTTGATGTTCGGGGATTTCTTTATCGGGTAATTCCTCTGTCTCAAGTATGAGCGCATTCCCTGAAGGCAACCATTTGAAATTGTTGATGCGCCAGTTGTTCGAAAGAAGCCTCCGGCTAGTCTTTGTAGCTACATTGATGCTGAATAATACAGAGGATTTATCATTGTTGGCTACTTTCTCATCATATTTATCATCGGCCCTTTTTTTCTCATCCGCACTAACGGTATCTTTTTCCGTATAAGCAATGGTTTTTCCATCAGGCGACCATTCGAAAGCAGAAATACCTGTTTTGGAACAGGTGAGCGGAAGAGCTTCGCCACCTTCGTCATCCAATAAAAACACCTGGTTTTCCCCATTCCGGTTTGATAAAAAGGCTAGTTGTTTTCCTTTGGGTGACCATTTGGGGCTATTTTCTGATTTTGCAGAGTTTGTGTATTGCCTGGCAATACTGTCGCGAAGGTCAAGCAGCCAAACATGAGTGGAGGCGGGTTTATCTGCTTTTGTGGGTTCGGTAACCAGGAATGCAATTCTTTTTCCATCAGGAGAAAATATTGGATTGGACAAACGAAAGAATGATATTGCTTTTTCAACTGTCAGCGAATCGGCGATCCTCGCTTGTGCACGCACATGCGTCGAGGTTGTCACATAAAAAAAGAAATAAAAAACCCGAAGCAGATTTTTTGGCATGGAAAAATATTTTGGCAATATGAAAGATACCGAAATATTATCCGTACTCACCACGGTCCCTTTAAGACCGAACCGATGGCAATGCTTCATCGTCATGTGCTCCTGTAAGCAGTCCCGGACCTAGACAGTTAGAATATTTCTTATCCTTTAAAAAGTCGAACCCGACATGTTTTTGATGCTTGGGCAGCGAATAATTTGCGTTGCCGAATTGCATTCAATGACAAGGCCGGATCATCCAACTTAAACAAGTGTGGATGGTCCGGCCGGCAAGACATGGTGACCAGACTTACTTACTCACCTTTTCTATTTCGATCGCATCCCCGGTCATAGTGCCCGTGATTGTCACTTTATCGCCAATATACTTGGCGACTTTCTTGGGATTGCTGATCGTGTATACTTTATCGTCAACCACAAATACCGGGGCATAACCTTCCTTGATACATTTTTTGGCACAGTCGGCATGCCCTGCATTATTGCCTTTAGCGCCGCAATGAGAATCACTGATATACCCGGTCCAGGTACCTTTGTCGGCGGCAAATACGGCAACAGCGAAAAAAGTCACAAGCAATAGCAAATATTTTTTCATATCCAAAATTTTAGTGCTCTTAAGTTACGAAAATTCCCCTGAACGTGCCTCAACTCAATTTTTTCATACCACGACCTCCAATTCCTCTTTGGCAAAAAGCGAGTTGGGGAATAATTTTTGGCACTGAATTTCCAGCGAATCGAGGAAGTCATCGTTGTGATCGGGATCGTGATGGGTGATGATCAGTTTTTTCACATTTGCCTGCACCGCGACCTCGACGGCCTGTTCCCAGGAACTATGACCCCAGCCCTTAAATTTCGTGTACTCTTCGGTGGTGAATTGCCCGTCATGAATTAGCAGGTCCGCGTTCCTGGCGAATTCCACAATTTTCTGATCGATGCCGTCGATATGCTCAATGTCTGTACAGATGACAAGCGATTTACCCTCGTCATGAACCCGGAAACCATAGGAACCTCCAGGATAGATGTGGTGTTGCGATATTGATTTTAGGTAAGCTCCATAAATAGTTTCTTCTTCACCATAAGCATAAAATTCAAACGACGCTCCCATTCGTTCCAGGGGCACGGGGAAATATTCCTGTTGGAGGGGTATGGAGAAAATTCCTTTCAGGTCAGTGATTTTGCCCTTCCTTCCGGGCGCGAGGATTCCGATCCTTTGTCCGACCTTGTAGGCAGGTGCAAAAAAAGGAAAGCCCTGGATGTGATCCCAGTGAAAGTGGGAAAAAGCAATATTGACAAGTTTTTGATCGAGGCCTTCATTCATTAATTCCTTGCCCAGTTTCCTTATTCCTGTACCGGCATCAAATATGGCGACACGGTTCGCCTGTTCTCGAAGCAGGCGAATACAGGTGGTGTTGCCACCGTATCGCTCGAATTCCCTCCTGCAAACCGGCAGAGAACCCCTTGCTCCATAGAACTTAACCTTCAATGGATGAATATTTAGTAAAATATACAGAAAATAACACAAATGGCAATTACTGAAACTAGGTAACAGCGTATAAAATGTGCGGTTTCCGTAATCACTTTTCAAACCGTCGAGTAGGCAATCGATTTTGGATGACCGAAAAAGGTATATAAGGATCATCAACAGCGTTTCTTGATATCACGGTTCTTTCGACACTGAATCGCGGCAAAAACTAGTTTAATTTTGCTATTGTAATATGAGTATACCTGGCGAAATGCATGCTATGGTCTTGGAGAAGGTCCGGGCCTCGCTCGTGGATTGCACAATGCGGGTTCCGCGACCGGCAATGGAACAGGTTTTGGTTCGGATAACTGCATGCGGCATTTGCAGGACCGATTTGCACGTCGTGGACGGGGAATTACCGAATCCCAAACTGCCGCTGGTTCCGGGCCATGAAATTATTGGTGTTGTCGCAGCAGTTGGCCCGAATGTGACCACGCTCCGTGAAGGCCAATTGGTTGGGGTACCTTGGCTGGGATATACATGCGGCAAATGCAGATATTGTCTGAGGGGAAATGAAAACCTATGTGAGAACGCGCGATTCACGGGCTATACCATTGATGGAGGATTTGCCGAGTACACGGTCGCAAATGAAAAATATTGCTTCCCGCTTAATGCGAAATTTTCAGAGCCTGGAAGCGCGCCGCTGATGTGCGCGGGCCTCATTGGTTATCGTTCATACAGTATGATCGACAAGGGAGCAGTTAATCTTGGCTTTTATGGTTTCGGCGCAGCGGCACACATTCTCATCCAGCTTGCTGTTGCTCATGGCAAGCACGTTTTTGCTTTCACCCGCGAAGGCGACCGGGCTGCCCAGGAATTTGCGATAAAACTTGGATCAGTCTGGGCCGGCGATTCCAATACTTCACCTCCCGAGAAACTCGATGCAGCCATCATTTTTGCGCCAGTTGGCGCATTAGTGCCCAAGGCGCTTCGCGACCTGGACAAAGGCGGAATCGTTGTTTGCGGCGGCATACACATGAGTGATATTCCTTCTTTTCCTTACGATATCTTATGGGGTGAAAGAGTTGTCCGGTCCGTCGCCAACCTGACACGAAAAGACGGCGATGAATTCCTCAAGATCGCTGCAGAGTTAGGAATCAAAACCGAAACCCGGCTATTTCCTCTTCGGGAGGCAAATGAAGCGATCGGCCTTCTTAAAAAAGGAAGTATCCAGGGTGCTGCCGTCCTGATTCCATAGGCCGAAAAATCAGTGAATATTTTTGATTGCCATCTAAGCCGATTTCGTGTTCAGGTTTTGGGGAGAATTGAGCGATTTTGTCTGCTGCTTATCCTGATTTTCAATAATTTCCGAAAGGTTTAGAGGCCATTGCACCTGAAGCAATTCCTTGCCCAGCCATCCTGGATTCAATTGTGCGTTGCACACATAACTTTCTGTTTCGGTTTCAATAATTCGCCGAGTGAGAGGCATCTGCCTCCAGCCCGAACCGTACAGGGTAATGCGATGATCTGCGCAATTGCCACAAAACTTGCAATTGGTTGCAACTCCATTCGGGTTCAAACCAACCGCAAATACGTCCCCTGTTTCCCGGTTAATCACGGTTAACCGGTCTGAAGTCCGGCCCTCGTTGTCAAATACAATAATCTTGTTCGTCATATCGCTCGTTTTTCACAATTCTAATGCCGCCCTCGAAGCATTTGTGTTTTCAGGACGAAAAGATATACCAAACTTGCGACCCTCAGGCATTCAAGCAGCATAATAACAAATCGTTTAAATTTGAAGAACATGCCGCGGAGAGTGCCATTTTCATTCCGATCTCATCAACTACTTTATTATCAGCCAACTATTACCTTCCTCGCGCTTCCCGACCGTTCCCAATTGAAAATGTAATCGTCAAATTGAGAAAATACCCACTATCCCGATCCGCGGATTGGCCGGTCATTTGTACAGTGATAATAAATAATTGTATGACAAAAAAGAAGAAAAAGGTCTGGGGTGACCCGGAATATGGCCCCAAAGATGATATTTATTCGCATGGCAAGAAAGTTGAACCCGGGGATGAAACCACCGAGAAAGTCAAAGGTCTTGACGTGCCCGGCGGGGACCTTGACGATCGGGATGAAAAAATAGGTGAAGAAGACGAAGAGAACAATTATTACAGCCTTGGGGGCGACGACCATAACGACCTGGATGAAAAAGAGGATAATGAGGCGCCCTGAACTCGCCTCCACCGCAAGACGTAAGATCATCACGAACTCCAAAAATATTCCTGAGCGATTTCATTTCTGACCAGGGATGGTGTGGACTTGATTCGATCATTTATTTAAAAGCGCGGCATAAGCATGTGCGGTTAAATTGGGTGATATTCTTTCTATTGAAAGTGCAAGGGATTACATAAAAGTGATCACGCAGGATACAGCATGGATCTCAAAAAACCGGATAAGCGCACCGGAAAAGGAATTAGAGGGAAGGGGATTTTTGCGGGTCCACTGATCTTCTATAGTCAATACGTAAAAAATAAATGCATTTACCCGCCACGAAGTCGAACTCGGCGGCCGGAGAGTCCCGATTGGTGAAAGCTATAGCGAACTCGTGCAGCAGGTTCTTGAAAACGCGAAATGAAATTTCTAATTTTCGGTCCTGAGGAATTTCCCCTCCGAATCAAATAAAAGATCTTTTCTGTTCACCTCGGCTTCATAAGAAATTTTACCGGAGGCATTCGTGATTTTGGTAGCCTCCGAAACCTTTACCCCCTTAAAATGATTCTTGATATATGCGAGGGTTGCCGCGGGAAGTTTATTTGCGGGAATGCTTTTTGAGAACTCAATAAAGTTTCCCGAAGGATCGAATTGGACTGATGTATCTTCGCCCGATCTGCCACCCCAGTTGGCTTCAAAATTTCCTTTTTCTTTTTCCCAGGTCACATGACGGACCGCGGGGTATTTTTGCTGAAGGGCCGATCTGACTACCAGGGGTACGTTTTCTGCTTTAATGTTTTGCGAGTATGACTGGAAAATGGAAAGGTTAACAACGGCCACCAATAGGAATATTTTCATTGTGAGGAGGTTTCCTCACCGGAATCTATGTCACGAAACTGAAGGAATCTTGTATTCAATCGATATAATTTGGAAAAAACGTAGGTTTTTGAAGCTTTTAGGCATCGTCAAACAATATGCACCATCTTTTTGGTGGGGTCCGCCCACATCCTGACTAATTTCAATTCGCCGTCCTCCCTGAGGTAGGTGTCTATATAGTCACCTGATTCCAATACTTTCTGGATTTTAGCCCGGAGGGAAGCATCTAAGGACACAAAACCGGAATTCTTTTCAAGTTCGGCCTGGAGATCAAAACCATAACTTTCGTGGTAAATATTCATTTTGAAGCCATGACCATCGCCCTTATTCAGATCAAGCTGGATCCAGGCTTGGTGCTTTTGGCCGTTCCGTCCGCGCAACTCCTTGAACACCGCCCTTCCGCAAAGCAGATGGTAACCTTCTTTCAATGTTACGCCCCTGCCTTTTACAATGGCAAAATGGTGCGATCGGTCTCTCAGGATTAAACGGTGTCCCGTCAGAAAAAAGAATCCTTCCGGGTCCTTTTTTTCAAAAAATAAAATGGCCTGCATGGGCAATCCTTCAGCCTGGCAGGGAAAACCAACATCGAATTGGGTTTTGGCCGCCGCCATGGCCATTTTAACGAGCATATTCAAGTGGTCGCCATATCCGAGGAATTTAAGATCCTCGCAAAGGAATTCGTGGTTGATTTCTTGTGCTCCCATGTAAATTCTAGTAGAGTTTATCTCGATGAGTTTTCTTGCCGGGTTTCTCACCAAACAGCACAAAATCGATTTGGCTTTTTTGGGTGTCCTGCCCGAGCGTAGATCCCAAAAATGTCTCTTTTTCGAGTGTCGACAATTTGATGGGCAGGTTGAGCGGAAGCGTGGCGACAGAATTGCAGAACTGCAGCCATATTTCATTTTGAGCGTCCGTAAGCTCCACCTGGTCGCTAAACACCACTTTGAATTGCCAGTCAAATCCTTGTAAACGTACATATTGGTCAGCCACATTCCGGCATCGCTTTAATTGGGCATCCCCATTAAACGCCCGGGGTTTAATCTCTACTAAAAACGCTTCGCTGCTTATCCGGTGCCGGATCAGGAAGTCGGGTGTATAGCGCCTTGTATTGATTTTGATGCGGGTTACCGGCTTTTCAGTAGCTGGGTCGTAATAAATGGAAATGGGCGCCCGCAGGAATTCATAATCCTTGCGGATAGAATACGCATATTTTAGCTCGAGCAGGGAATCAAAAGTGCCGCCCCAACGGTGGACTCTGAGCGCTGGCGTGTAGTTAAACTTGTTCATTTGTCGGGTTTTGCAATGTCAGCGAGTCGGAGAGAGCCGTTCAAAATTCAGTGCTGGAAAGGGGGAGGGAAGGTCGCAACGAATTAACGTGTTCAAATGATCATCCAACTAAAGTTATGTGCCTTTAGAGCGTCAACACTTATGAATTCTGGAGAAAAACTTATGATTTTTTTGGAATTTATCAACTTTTCCAGACGGGATTCGCCTTGTTGGCAAGCCGACATCAACTTTGTGGAAATCGAAGATTTGTACATCATAAGTGCTTATACCAAAACAAATCCTATGCGGCTCCCGTCAATTACCTTGATTTTATTGGGCTCCTTCCTCGCCTTTACCAGTTTCACACATCCGGGTCCGCCGGCCAAATCTTTTCATATTATTGGTAAGATTATTGGCAGGGATACCGGATCGGTCATTTTCTGGTATGGTGATTCAAAGCATAATGGCCATGCAGACACCTCCCGGCTAAACAATGGACATTTTAGCTTTTTCGGAACAGTTGATAAAGCAGCGGAGGCATTACTTTGGACCGATCTGAAAAACCGCGACTTTGACGATCCCAGCGTCATTCGTTTCATCCTGACTCCAGGGAGACCGCGAATTATTCATGTTTGGAATTCGGACAGCAGCGTTGTTGTAGGGTCATAGCCCGAAAATGAAAAAAAGATAGGGTACCAGCGCGAATTGGCGCTTTTGACTGAAAAGAAACGGATCTACCATGCCTTGGTTGCATTTAACAACCGGGGCCCGGACTCTGCAGCGTGGGCAGAACGCACGGAAGTCTATTACAGGGTGAGGGACAGCCTCAACAGAAAACTGAAATTGCTCGACCTGCATTATGTTATGATGCATCCAAATTCGTACTTGAGCGCATATCTGTTATCGCGACTTGAACGGAGGTTGTCGGTTGATTCGCTGCAAAATTATTTTGTTCAACTGGCCAAGGGAGTGAAAAGAAGCGGCATCGGCCATGATGTGCTGCTGTATCTCTATCCCCTCACCGACGACAATGAATTTAGAAAACGTAACCCGCTTGTTGACCGGGCGTTCAGCGAGCGATTGCGGAAAGTCAGTTCCATTTATGAAGCCAGCTTAAAAGACTCCACGGGTAAATTGATTGACTGGAATGTGTTTAAAGGGAAATACCTCGTGGTAGACTCTTGGGCGAGTTGGTGTAAACCATGCATCGCCAACATTCCTGCGCTAAAAAAATTGAGCCAGTCTTACGATCCCGATTCCATCAGGTTTGTTTCTGTGTCGCTGGATAAAGAGATTGATCCCTGGAAACATGCGATGGAAAAATTTGATTTCCACCAGGAGCAATATCACGAGCAAAAAAGCTTTCAAAGCCTGATCGCCGTCTATTGTAGGGTGCTTTGGGTACCTAAATACGTGTTGGTGGATAAGACCGGTCGAATTATAAACTATGATTTGCCACAAGCCGTCGATCAGGAGCTCAAAAAAATGTTAGATGAAGTGCTTCGCCACAATTAACCGGCCCGGCATTTACAGGCCAAACCATCGGGATTTGCGGCTAGAGGCAAAATGCTCTTTCTCGATCATCATCAATTCCGATGGATCATGATGAATTCCCTTTGGCGCAGGCCCTGAAAAAAAATCAACATCGACACGACCAACCTTTCCTTCTCCATATTCAATGTAGCAGGAACCTGCACCATTATAAGGACCGGGGTTTTCGCCATGCTCAAGTTCCGCAATGATTGCATCCGCGGCCACTTTCGCTGCGCCTTCAGCGAAAACGCCGGCTTTGGGAGTTCCGACTGCAGTCACATCCCCAACGGCATAAACGCCCCGGTATTTTGTACTTAGATCTTTCCTGTCGACCGGTACCCAGCCATTCTCAACCATCCCGCTTTCTATTACGACTTTTGGCGGAACATGTTTGGGTATGCCCAGGAACAAATCGAATGGTATTTCGCTGCCATCGTCCAGAACTGCAGTTTTGCGTGGCTTATCGATGAAGCCGACCTTTTTTTTGGGTATGAATTTGATATTTCGTTCCACAAATGCTTCCAAGAGTGCTTTTGATGAGTCTGGTGAAGGCGGGATCGGTGATGAGAATGGCATCACAATCGTAATCTCGCATTCATAACGCACTCCGGTTGACGTCAGATGGTCGTGCATTAATAACGCACATTCACTCGGAGCAGGCGGACACTTAAATGGCGCGCCGCAAACGCCAACGAGCGCATGGCCTTTTTTAAATGTTGGTATAATTTCTCGCAGTTTATTGGCGCCCGCGAAGGTATAAAATTCATTGCCTCCATCGATAAGCCCCGGTGTGGCATCCATGTCGTAATCAGCGCCGAGCGCGATCACGAGGACGTCAGCCTGGTATGATCCTTTATCGGTCGTTACGCGCTTCGAGGCCGGATCGAAAGCAGTGATCTCTTCGCGTCGAAACCTGACGCCGGGTTTTGCAATCGCGCTGTATGGAATTTTTACGGCATCATCGGTCTTTTTGCCAAACATCACGTCAAACTTGGAAAAGCCGAAGTAGAATGTGTCATTTTTGTCAATTAAAGTGATTTCCGCGCGATCACCGATTCTTTCAGAAAGAACGCTTGTCAGCTCAAGCCCTCCAAAGCCGGCACCAAGAACAACTATGTGGGGTTT
>JAJPJP010000174.1 GCA_021324175.1 Chitinophagia bacterium | reverse complement strand
GCGCAGCTCTGCGAGCGACTGGATGCGGATGTGGATATGGTGCGTCGCGGAATCGGCAGTGATGAACGCATCGGCAAACGATTTCTTTTCCCGGGTATTGGATATGGGGGAAGCTGTTTCCCGAAGGATGTGCATGCCTTGGTCAATTCGTCAAAGGAAGTGGGTTACGATTTCCAGATTTTGAATACGGTGATGGATATCAACGAAAAGCAAAAGCTTCATCTCGTATATAAAATCAGGCGCTATTTTGAAGGCAACGTTAAAGGCAAACATTTTGCGCTATGGGGTCTGGCGTTTAAGCCCAACACAGACGACATCCGCGAGGCTCCTGCGCTGTATATTATTGATGCATTGCTTAAAGAGGGCGCGACATTTTCTGTATTCGACCCTGAAGCCATGAACAATGTCAGAAACCTGCTGGGTAACAAGATTCAATATTGCGATAATCAGTATGACACTTTGAAAAATGCTGACGCGTTAATTATTGCCACTGAATGGAACGAATTCCGCACACCTAATTTTCTAAAAATTGTAACTGCGCTCAAGAACAAAGTCATATTCGACGGAAGAAACGTTTTTGATGTAAATGCCATTAAAGAACTTGGATTTTACTATGAAAGCATTGGCCGTGCGACAGCCATTCCGCTGAATGGAAATTATCATAAATAATTTGGCATGAAAAAACGTGTACTCATCACCGGCGCCGCCGGTTTCTTAGGTTCACATCTATGCGACAGGTTCATAAAGGAGAGGTTTAAGGTAGTGGGCATGGATAACCTGATTACGGGAGACCTGGTCAATATTCAACATTTGTTTCCCCTTGAAGAATTTGAATTTTACCACCATGACGTCACCAAATTCATCCATATATCCGGTGACCTCGATTACATACTTCATTTTGCATCTCCTGCAAGTCCTATCGATTACCTGAAAATTCCGATACAAACCCTGAAAGTGGGTGCCATGGGCACTCATAATTGCCTGGGATTGGCTAAAGCAAAAAAAGCCAGGATTCTTGTAGCCTCGACAAGCGAAGTTTACGGCGACCCCCTCGTCCATCCGCAGAGCGAAGAGTATTGGGGGAACGTTAATCCGGTTGGGCCAAGGGGAGTGTATGACGAGGCCAAGCGTTATATGGAGTCGATTACGATGGCCTACCATTCGTTCCATAACGTGGAAACCAGGATTGTGCGCATATTCAATACGTATGGACCACGAATGAGACTTAACGATGGAAGAGCGCTCCCGGCTTTTATCGGCCAGGCTCTTCGTGGGGAAAATCTTACTGTTTTTGGCGACGGCAGCCAAACCCGCTCGTTTTGCTTCGTGGATGACCTTATCGAGGGGATATATCGACTTTTGTTGAGCGATTATCATATGCCGGTTAATGTTGGGAATCCGGATGAAATTTCTCTCAGGGATTTTGCTGAGGAGGTAATTCTTTTGACAGGAACCTCCCAAAAAATTGTGTATAAACCGCTGCCGGTGGACGATCCCAAGCAGCGCCAGCCGGATATTACCAAAGCCAGACAGATCCTGGGCTGGCAGCCAAAAGTGAGCAGAAAAGAAGGCTTGAAAATCACCTACGATTATTTCAAGTCCTTGTCGCCTGACGAATGGCAAAAGCAGCCAAAGGAGTTTGAGAGCAGGAAATAACCCGCAGAAACGCGAAATTGCAGCGATGTATAAAGAACTCACGGAAAAGAAAAAAAAGCTTGCTGTCATCGGGCTTGGCTATGTCGGATTGCCCCTCGCTTTGGAATTTGCCAAAAAAGTCAGCGTCATTGGGTATGATATCAATGAACACCGCATTGGAATGTTGAAAAGTTGCGTCGATCCCAATAAGGAGTTGAGCAGCATTGATTTTGAGGGACGGGATATCATATTTACCTCGGACCCGGCGTTGTTGCTCCAGTCTCATTTTTTTATCATCGCTGTTCCTACGCCCATAGATAAACACAACATGCCAGATTTGGGACCTCTCAAAAGCGCTTCCCAAATTGTCGCCAAGGCGCTAAAAGCACACGATTACGTCATTTATGAGTCGACCACTTATCCCGGGTGTACTGAAGAAGACTGCCTGCCGATTTTGGAAAATTTGTCGGGGTTGAAAGGCGGACTTGATTTCAAATTCGGCTATTCGCCGGAACGAATCAATCCCGGGGATAAAAAAAATACATTAAGAACTGTGGTGAAAGTTGTCTCGGGGTGCGATAAAGAGGCATTGGATGAAATTTCGAAAATTTATGAACTTGTTGTTGATGCCGGAGTTCACCGCGCCGCGACAATCAAGGTAGCCGAAGCCAGTAAGATCATTGAGAACACGCAGCGCGACCTTAATATTTCTTTGATGAACGAATTGTCACTCATATTCGACCGCATGGGAATAAACACTTACGAAGTTCTCGAGGCAGCAGGCACCAAATGGAATTTTCTTAAGTTTCAACCGGGGCTGGTCGGAGGCCACTGTATCGGAGTGGATCCATACTATCTCACTCATAAAGCAGCTTCACTTGGATATGAGTCTAAGGTCATTTCTTCTTCCCGATTTATCAATGACGATATGGCCAAATACGTGGCCAGGAAAATAATAACACACGTCCTTCGCTCAAGCAATGATCCGCGCGTACTTATTAAAGGTGTCACGTTTAAGGAAAATGTAAGTGATATCCGAAACTCAAAAATTGTCGACACCGTAAAGGAAATGCTTGCATTTAATATCAAGGTCGATGTTGAAGACCCGTTTGCGGCCGAAAAGGAAGTCTTCGAAGAGTATGGCTTACATTTGACAACAAATCATTCCAATGATTATGACGCAGTCGTCATCACGGTGCCGCATGCCCCTTACAGGGAGTTGAATAATGACTATTTCGAGGGAATCACCAAACCGAACGCCCTGATTGCGGATTTGAAAGGCATATACAAAAACAAAATAACGAATCGTAAATACTGGAGCTTATAATGTCAGATTTTGCCAAGAAAATAATGATAACCGGCGGGGCCGGATTTATTGGATCCCATGTTGTCCGACGATTTGCAGAGAATTACCCTCAATATTTTATTGTTAATGTAGATGCGCTGACTTATGCTGGAAACTTGGAAAATCTTCGCGATGTCGAACATTTTTCGAATTATCGGTTTGAGAAGGCCGATATTGTCGATGAAAAGGGAATTACTGCTCTTTTTGAAAAGTTTAGATTTGATGCGGTAATACACCTCGCGGCTGAAAGCCATGTAGATCGCTCAATTCTGAATCCATTGGCGTTCGTTAGAACCAATGTTCTGGGAACTGCGTCGCTGCTGAATATTGCTTTGAAATTCTGGAAAGCCAGTTTTGCCTCGAAATTATTTTACCACGTATCGACTGATGAGGTGTATGGATCGCTTGGACAGACAGGCTTCTTTACAGAACAAACGCCTTACGATCCTCGTTCTCCATATTCGGCCTCGAAGGCGTCATCTGATCATTTTGTTATGGCTTACCACCATACCTATGGTTTGCCGGTGGTACTGTCCAATTGTTCCAACAATTACGGGTCGAATCATTTTCCGGAAAAATTAATTCCGCTGATGATTAATAATATTATTCACCAAAAACCGCTGCCGGTATACGGCAAGGGGGAGAATGTCAGGGACTGGCTTTGGGTGGACGATCATGCGGCTGCAATTGATATCATCTTCCATCGAGGTAAAATTGGAGAAAAATATAACATTGGCGGGTTCAACGAATGGAAAAATATAGACATAGTTCATTTGCTCTGCAGTATAATGGACAGAAAATTAGACCGTGAGCCAGGGACTTCGGCAAAGCTGATTCAGTATGTCGTGGACCGCCCGGGTCATGACATGAGGTATGCCATCGATCCTACCAAACTGAATGAAGAACTGGGATGGAAGCCCTCGCTTCAATTCGAAGAAGGACTGGAGAAAACTGTCGATTGGTATTTGAATAACGAGGACTGGGTGAAGCACGTTACATCCGGAGATTACCAAAAATATTATAATTTATTATATGGGAAACGGTGATAAAATGAGTCGCTC
>JAJPJP010000190.1 GCA_021324175.1 Chitinophagia bacterium | reverse complement strand
TTGTCCGAAGCAAATATGGGGTCAAAGGGAAGCGCGATCGTTGTGAAATTCGATATTCCGCATTGTGAAATTTGATAAAAGTTCCAGGAAAGGATTTTGCCGCGTTGGCAAAAAATAACAGGCGTCGCGCGCGACGAAAAGTATCGTCCGCAGTCTCGTCGAAGAGTTGACAAAGAGATTGGTTCCCAGTTTCACCGGAAAGTGATGAATCGACGATTTAATAGGAATCAGGACCCTTCATCCTTTGAAACTCAAGTACTGCACATTATGATCCCAGGTTGGAGAAATATTCTTGCGTGATAAAAGATCGGCGATATTGAAGTGAGCACAACACCGAAAATTGAATATCATACAATTAAGTGTAACAACATGATGCTTACCACAATATCCATCAACCGGCAGCAGACCAGGATACCTTAATGAGCCCTCGAATTACCATCATTAATTCGTTAGTGTCAATTTTAAAAACTACCTTTGCTATCACCTCAATAACAGGCAACTCTGAATTAAGCGTTTATTGCCGTACATCTGATTTTGTATCGTCTATCCACTTCTTACATTATTGCTGTCAATTAAGGCTATTATTCATTTCAAATTATTTAGTATGAACATGTATGTTTCAAACTTAAGTTTTCACACGACAGATGAAGATTTAAGAAATTTATTTAAAGAATTCGGCGAAGTGTCTTCGGCGAAGATTATTTCTGACAAGGTAACCGGCCGCTCGCGCGGTTTTGGCTTCGTAGATATGCCGGTAGATGCGGCCGCTAACAAAGCCATGCAGGAACTGGGAGGAAAGGAAATTGAAGGCAGAGCAATGAGCGTCTCCGTTGCCAAAGAGAGAGAAGTGCGCAGCAAGCGAAATTTTTTCTAGTCCTAATCTATCTGTATACTTGATCACACCCGGTGTCTTTGACCCGGGTGTTTTTTTGTGGTGCGTTAAAATCAATTAGATACTGCTCAATCTCATTCTTGTAAACGATCTGGCCCAACTTCTGCCATTGGATCCACGCCTGATTTTAGCCAGGACCACAGTTATAACATTGACTTGGTAAAATAACTTTTACTCAAATGCAATTCCCCTGTTTGATTTTGTAATAGGAAAATTTCCAAACCTGATAGTTGGGGCACAGAAGCTTTAAATAGCACAACCTAAATAAAAACTTCTGCAGTTAAAGCCAGGTTGTGCCGAGGCAAGGGATTTAAGAGAAAGCCTGAAACTTGAGATGACGGAGGTCCTGGACTCTTCTTATTGGTTAACCTTAGACGTTATGTGTTTGCCAAATCTGCACGCAAAAATGCGGCTATTATTTGCATCATATCGAGCCATTTGGTGAAGGCTGTCGAAGAAGACAATACCTTAAAACGCCACCTCCTGGGAGATCTCAAGAATTAATTCAGTCATCAAATGGAAAGGAAACAAAGTACCGTCACTTCTTATTATGGGGATGATGAGTTCTACGAATATATGTTTTATGTAAGACCTGGGTACTACCGAAAGCTCCAACGCGAACATTCCTCGATGAATTTCCCAAATGGTATTTTGGCGACCCTCCATCACAATTTGAATGAATCCTTACAGTGGCTTCAGTCGCCTAATCGAAGAACTTGTTGACTTTAGATTTTTTTGTTTAGGTAAGTCTGAACGTAAATCTGGCTCCATTTTTCGAACCATCCCACTAATGGATTTGTATACTGCCCTACAATTTCCTTTTGGGCTTTGGAATTCAATTTATTGAACTCTTCAGATCCATTTTTAAAACCGAGAGTAACTGCCTCATAAAGTAAGCTGGCAAGAGTATTCCAGTTACCGGATTCTGCTCCTAATTGATTCTCGAATGACTGGGGATTGGCAGTTTTCATATGCATTTTTTTTGTAATAACGGCAGCGCCGTTGTTGTATTTGATTTTCGATGTTTACTGAGTCTTAAGTGGGTATCGCTTATTGCTTGTTCAACTTCTGGTTGATAATCTCTCCGTTTGACTTTATAATATGAACAACATAGATGCCTCTTGGCAGCGAACCAACAGTGAGCGTATTAAGTCCTGCGTGCAAAGTCATTTGCAACATCACCCTGCCAGAAAGATCAAATATTCGCGTCTGAAGATTTCCGGACTCCTCGACCGACAGGTTGATGTTCACCTGTTCTTTTGCAGGATTGGGCCACAAAGAAACTGAACTGGTACTGCTGCCTTCAAAATCAACCAAAGCAATTTCCGAATAGCTTGTGTGACCGTCAAAATCCTGCTGCTGCAACCGATAGTAATTTTTCCCCACAGCAAGGTTAAAATCGGTAAAGCGATAAGTTGTATCTCCCACATGATCGTTTGAACCATTTACATAACCAATCGGCTCCCAGTTTGCACCGTCGATGCTGTGTTCCACTGCGAATCCTTTGTTGTTGACCTGTTTTGCCACTTCCCATTCCAGCTGGGCAGTGTTATTTTTCATTGCGGCTTTAAAGCTCATAAAATTAACAGCGAGGACGGATCCGCAAGTCGTTGGGGAAGGCGTCAGAAAAGCATTCATGTACATCCGGATGCCGTTAATGTTTTGCTGGTCAGCTGTGGTGAAGTTATGATTACCCAGATAAAAGACCAGGCCACCTTCACCTGTAACCATCTTGGATTCAGAGGCCGCGATCACTGACGAGTTTGCCCCTGTACCGGTAGCGTGATTATTTTCATTGTTGGCACTGCTCCCATTGATTTCCCAATTTTCCACGCTGCCCGTTAAACTGCCATTGAAAGCCCCATGTATCTGTGAAAAGCTGAGATCAGGATTGGGATAGCTCACAGTGGTACCAATATTGGCGTTTTTAACGGTTATCCCCGTTGTAGTCTGAAACCGCCCCAGCACATTATTTTCATAATTCGAGATAGCCGCGCATTCTGCGAGGAAATTACCACCGGAGTTAACAAATGTCTTAATACTAGTTATTGCCGCATCAACCGCCGGTCCCGTGTTGTTGTTGTGGGGTTCCGATGCGAATGTGTAACATCCAGAAACCAGATTACTGCCGGACGTTGTTGTATAGTTTGTTGCGGGAATGCTGGCAGCCGTCATGAATGCGATGTGAAAGCTTTGCATACCGCCGTCGGTAAGGATCCCTGCTTTGGGCTGCAGACCAGTCAGATCATAACGAATGTCTACGGTCACGCTGGCTGTCGTCTTATAAACCGTCGGACGATTATTTCCTGTCAAACTGTTGTCACTGTAAAACGAAGTTATCAAAGAGCCAACTCCCGTTGTATCTGTAGCATAAATGACGAATGGTCCGCTGATGAAACTTGTTGAGGCTGTTCCGGAAGAAGATGGTTGAATTTTTTTCGCCATCACAGTAAAATCAATACCATCTTTGGCTTTACCTGCGGTAATTACCCATTTAACCTTGACATTATTATTGAGAAGATAAACTACCAGGCCGTATGCTTTCAAATTAAACAGATTGGAAGCATTCAACTGATTATTATTATCCATGGGTATCACGTAGCTGCCTGCAGGAAGCGTTTGCAGATTCGCCGGAGGATGCGGAAGGTCCTGGGATAAAACGGTCGATTTTACAAAGATTGAAAAAGCGACGAAAAGGATAAACTGTTTCATTTTCAAAGGAATTTGCGATTAACAATTCTGCGTATCATTTCTCCCAAACCATGCCAAGAGACAAACAATTCATTTTTAGTAGCTTATACGGCCTGAGTTTAACTTTGCTTCCGCCAGTTGGAACGGGATTCCGGCAATGGGAAACTTTCCGAATATGCATAGAACATCTTCATCTTTCCTTCGGTCTGATGTGATTAGTCATTGAGAAAGTTATTCGGAAGGACTTGCCCTGGGTGAGTAGACCTCGGAATTTGTCAGGTTCTCGACTGGCTCCTCGTGCTATCGCCCGCGTAAATCCGTGAACCAGCACCGGTGGAGTTGAATCTTAAAGGACGGAGGCACAGGCAAATAAAAAGCCGGGCTTGCGAAGGCCCGGCGGTATCGATTGTACAGTACCCTATTAAACTTAGTATTCTTAATTGATTTTGATGATTTTTTGGGCAGCCTGATCTTTCCCGTTCGTGACCTTGACGAAATATGTTCCAGCCTTGAGACCGCCAATGTTTACTGTTTCTGTTTGAGAAGCATTTTGGCAGGTTACGGTTTTCACGGCAATTCCCTCAATATTATATATGCTAAAGCTGACCGTCTTGTTCTGCCAGGTATCCGGGACGGTTATTTTGATTTCACTTACCGCAGGATTGGGATAGGCACTCATCTTCGTCTGGGGCTGAGTTTTCTCTGTACGTATCACTTCAATTTCCGAATAGCTATATTGTCCTTGCGTACCCACCATTTTCAAGCGATAATAAATTAAGCTTGCCGTGGCGCCATTGACATGATCTGAATAATTATAGGCTCTTTCTGCAGCGCCATTGTTTTCTTCTGTTAAAACGATTGCCACATCATTGTAACTGGTACCGTCATCACTGCGTTGAATCACAAAATAGCTTGCGTCAGCTACAGAAGTCGTAACCCAGTCAAGTAATGCCGTATTGTTGTTATCATTCAATTCTGCTGTAAATGAAGCCAGGGAAACGGGAAATGAGGTAGCAGACGTTATCGTAAAAGGATGAGTTGCGCCTCCATGATCACTTCCGCCCTGCACAAGGCCAGCCATTTGATTGACGGGCGTCCCGGCAGGATTATTTCCAAAAGGAATTCCACTGGCGGAGTTAATAGGGCCGACGTTGCTATTGGTGAAGGCCGGCTGATAGCAGGTAAGTCCATAAAACCAGGCGGATGTAAATGACTGCTTATTGCTGGAAAAATATCCGGCCAGAGACGTGGCCTTATATCCGCCTGTCAACGCAAATCCTGTCGTTGACGTTATTGCATCTCCAGAAATAAAAAGATCTGACGACTTGTATGAAAGCGGCACTTTGGTCACATAAGTATTACTGGATGAGTTGAATGAAGTTGTCGGGACCAGGACCGCGTGATCTGCTATTATTTCCCCCTTAGGCAAAGAAACGGATGAGCCAAATGAAGTGCCGATCCCGCTAAATGAGAGGGTGCCACCGGAAAACAAGAGAGAATCGCCGTCAGCATTTAATTGACCATTGAGCTCAACGTGCAGATTAAACCAAAGCGTTGTTGGAGTGCCGGGGCGTGACGATGCGTTAAAGCTCGTATCATCGGCCTGAATCTGAAGGCCAGCATTTTGCGCATGAGAAAATCCGATTGAAAAAAAGCAAATTGCGCTTGCCGTAAGAATTTTTGTGAGTTTTGTTTTTGATAATCTAGGATCGTGATTCATTTTTGACAGGCTTAGGATTACTAAAATTATTCAGCTTTTTTAGATATAAGATTATCGTATCGTCCCAAACCATGCCACACAATAAAACGATGATTTTAAAATGGCTGCAAGATGGCCCTGCGTTTGGAATTTCCCAACAGTGGAAGAATAAGACAGGAAATGGAAGATTTCGCCGGAGTCTCATCCCCATCTTACAATTCATGATTTTTCAAAACTGCGAAGGACAATATGATTGTTATATTACAAACAAAGAGTCAAACCGACGGGTAAGGTGATCATTTGACCGGATCAGCGATATTTTTTTTTGAAATCAACAGCAGTTAAAGAAGTTATTTCTTAACAATCTTGCGCTGAATAAATTACGCATATCCATTGAGGATAGTTGGCATCACAATATTTGAGATTTATGCATAAATCTCAAAAAAAATATCGTGGAGGCTTGCAAATACCAAAAGTTGATACTATGTTTGCAGCCGACTTCCAGAATTCCCCATCTTCCTAAAGCAAAATCACGATCCACTAACAAACGCAACGCTAATTTCTTTTGGGATTTTCCATTTTACTACCGCAATCTTAATATCCGTTCTCTAATTCAACGCGATGAGCCCAATGACTCAGTTCATTGGATTCACGGCGAATCTTTTGAAAAATACATTCCATCCAAGTATTCGTTGAGTCAGGTCAGGATCGCATTCCTTTTAAGACTGAAAAGGTCTTCAATCAAGGTTTGTGTGAAACCTGAGAGTATTCTCTGTTGTTCCTGGTTGATCAGGTGCAACAACTAGACATGCGATAGTTGTTTTGAATTATAATTTTTTACCCTTTAAAAACAAAATTTATGAAAAGGTTCGCCCCTTTTTCTCACCCTTCAAAAGATCCTAAAAGTCCTCCATCAGCCATAGGTTTTCTACATCCGTCTTTTCTCGCTGGTAAGATACGAATCGGCCTTTTGGTCAGTCTTTTATTTGTTGCCTTATCAACGCTGCGATCGCAGGATTTACCGGGCTGCTCTGCTAACCTCCAGACACTGCCTTCCGGAAGTTATGTGATACCAATGGATAATACGTATCAGTTAAACTCATCTTCTTTATTTAATCTGAAGGCATACGGGCTGGTCGTTTACCTGTTAAATAACAACGTGAAAGTAAAATGGGTAATCAACACGGCGAAACTCAAAGATGGTGTCGATATTGTCACGACAGCACAGGTGGTCCATCCCTCAACTTCGTCAGCTTCAATTGAAGCCTTTGCAGGTGGTCCTTTTGTTATTTTTGCGTCAGATCTGACAGGCGTGGATGGTTTGATCAATGCTTATTATACCGCCAACAGCCTAACCGGCGCTAACAGGCCTAAAGTTTATCAAACGATTTTTCCGACAATAGTAGATGTTCGTTATGATATGACCGGTTTTAAACCCAAAGCCGGAATTCTTACTGACGGAGGAAACCAGTCCGTTCACCTCGCATTCATGACAGCTGCCAGCGTCCCGGCTTCAAACTTTGATACCACTTCCGGTAGCAGCCTGATTCCAGGTTGCTTCACCTTCGCATCGGAACCACACAATGACAAGACTGGCTCTGCTGTTGATGTGGCCATAACCAGCATCCGGAAATTTGTAACGGCAGGGGGTAACTTTCTAGCTGAGTGTGCCGCGGTTGAGAATTACGAAAATAATCCCTTGGGCCGATTTCAAACAACAACAGGTATCCAGGTTACCAATGCCCACATAGGAACGACACTTAAATATCCCAATCCAAATCTCAGCTTTTCGCAGTTTGTAGGAGCTTTTAACGGGAGTCTCACAGGAAAAGTTGAAAACTGGCAGATAAGCGACAGCGGCAGAAACAACGAAAACAACCATGCCACAGGCACAGGTTCCAGTTCATCGTCGATCGGTGCTTCTATGTCTAAATTAGGATCAGGATCGGGCGGCCTCGTCTTCTATTTAGGGAACCATAATTTCACTACGGCAGATATCGAAAATATCAATGGCATCAGGATGTACCTGAACGCCTTCCTTACACCTTCGAAGACTGTTTGCGCATCACTTCCCGTTACCATGGTCAGCTTTACGGCAGTCGCTAAAAATGAAACGGCCTACCTGCAGTGGGAAGTATCGCTGCAAATAAACAATAAGGGATTTAGTGTAGAACGCAGCGTGGACGGGATAAACTGGCAGCAAATAGGCTTTGTGAACAGCGTAAACGGTTCCAGTTCGTTGACCACATTTTACAATTACACTGATGGTAGCCCATTGAACGGAAAAAATTTCTACCGTTTGCAGCAGGAAGATTATGATGGCCATACTACTTACTCCGAGATTCAAGTCGTCGATATTGCATCGCAACAGTCCATTGCGCTATGGCCCAACCCGGTCAAAGACCAGCTGAACATACATGTGTCTGGCGAAGAATCCGGCGCATTGAAGGCCAGTCTTTTTGATATGGCCGGCAGAGCGGTGAAGCAGGTTACGTTGCATGCAGGCATGAACACGCTTAGTTTAAATGCTCTTCCCACTGGCATCTATGTCGTTCATGTAATTATGCCCGATGGCGAAACAATAAATGAAAAGTTGAGTAAACAATAGCAACGAATAGTGAAAATTAATTAGCAAGATTTTAGTTTTAAAGGGTACGATCAACAACGGCCGGGCTTTTCCAAGCCTGGCTTTTTGTATGGTTACCTTATCAATCAGACCGAGTTCATGCGTCCTTAACTCAGCGTCTAAAGAGGCCCTGAAAAGCAGGTTAGCGAGGGAAGCATGTTCCTCAGTTGGCCTTCATTTCGCGCCAATTTTAATAATCTATAATAACTTGCCTGTCTAAACTAATCCTTGTCGCTGCTCCTCGTCCGGTTGACCAAGTTTCCAAACTTGGGAAATACCAGACCACATGATACATGCTTTATATTAGTAAAAACTAATCGTATATACGCAGTTAAGTACAATTATTCTTGATGAGCCGACGTTAGTAGCCCAATTCCAATATCAAGCACCCAACACGTGCTGCCTTTTTAATGAAAAACTCGACCCTTTTGACACTTCTTTTGCGCATTGCCCTTCCGATATGCTGGGCATTAGCAATCCCTGCCTCAACGTTAGCCCAGGCAACCTGGACGGGGTCTTCCAATACCAACTGGAACAATGCTTTAAATTGGAGTACGTCTGCCGTTCCCGGCAACACGATCAACGTTACGATTCCGGGTGGGCTGACCAACTACCCCGTGGTTTCCTCCGGGGGTCTGCAAGTCAAGAACATAACTATTAATAGCAGCGGTTCCGGAGCGACGCTGACGATTGCGACCGGAGGTTCCCTGACATCTTCCGGGACTGTCACGGTTGACGCTAATGGTACATTTGCGGTGACTGGCGGAACATTTTCTTCTTCTACCACTATTACAGTAAACGCAAGCGGTATCCTCACTGCTTCTTCAGGAACCTTGTCGAATTCTGGTGCAATAAGCATCAGTGGAACCATGACGGCCAGCGGTAGCGCTGTAAATGCGACGGGAACTTTGACAATAAATGTGGGGGGTACTTTGACCGTCTCCGGCTCCACGATCAGTGCTTCCAAACCAGTCAGCGACAATGGAACGCTAAATGTCTCCTCGGGAAGCCTCAGTACGGCAAGTGGCCAGGGAATTTCAGGCAACGGTAACTTCGCTATGTCCGGAGGCACAGTTACAGTCGGAACGGCCTCAACGGGAGGCAGCGATTTTAATCTTCATGGAACTGTGGACCTTAGTGGAGGTCTTCTGGAAATTGGTCACGATTTTGACCTGCAAAGTGCGTCAGGTCAAACTGCGACAGGCGGAACGGTGGAATTTATGGGTGTGGCTGGTGGGGCACCCTTTGCTACGGGCACTTATCAGTTTTACAACCTGTAGATCGATCCCGGTGCAAATCCAGGTTTTGACAATCAGAATAACACTATCATAGACGTCGCAGGCAATTGGACTAATAACAGCACGGCGACGCTCTTGACTCAAAAAACTACTACCGTTGTGTTCAATGGCAGTTCAGCGCAAACCATCGGCGGGACAGCATCAACCACTTTTTATAACATGACCGTTTCCAATACGAGTGGTAATGTCACACTTTCCTCCAATACAAATGTGTACGAAAAACTCAGTTTCACCAGCGGCTCCATCGACGCCTCCAACGCGTCGCTCACGATCCTGGCGAACAATACGACCAACCCAAGCACAGCCACAGCGATAGCAGGCGTTTCCTCAAACAGTTACATTATCGTGGGAAATGGCGTTACCACTACCGGGAGCCTTACTATAGACAGCATCCCGGCCAGCACGAGCACCGTTTTCCCCATTGGGACCTCAAGCTACTATCTCCCGGCGACGATCAATCCGGGGGCTAATACCAAGAATACTTATTCTGCCTTTGTTTTTCAGGGAATAACAACAAATGCACTCGAAAACGGCCCCGCATTCGGAGCTTCGGCGTTACAGCAGGTGGTCAATGGGGTGTGGAGCATCAGTCGTTCTGCCGGCTCGGGCACTTCTTCCCTGACGCTAAACTGGTCATCCGCCGGCACGGCTTTAGAAGGATCGCTTTTTCAGGGTTATGGGCTAAATATTGGCATGTCACAGTATACAGGAGGAGCCTGGCAGACTACAACCGGCAGCGGGAACGAGGCCACGCATACAGCAACCGCCAGCTTTAGCAGTTTCACTCAGTTTGGTGTCGGTGGGAGCTCGGTAGTGCTGGCATTGAGTGTTGATAATTTCAATGCAGTACTTCAAAATCAGTCCGTGAAGTTGACTTGGACTTTGCTTGATGCGGTCAATATCATAAGCAGCAGTCTGGAACGAAGCAGTGACGGGATAAACTGGGTTAAGATTTTTTCGGTTACTCCTCAAGAAAATTTATTAGGGGATAATAATTATGTCTACACCGACGAAAACCCCACACAGGGGGTAAATTATTATCGCCTGCTTGTTCAATCTGCTCCCGGAAATATCACTTATTCCGAAATCAAATCTGTTATATTCAGGAGAACAGTGGACTTGATAATATTCCCGAATCCTGCCCGCGATTTTATAAATATATCTTATGCCGTTCAAGATCCTAAAATATTGATCAGGCTGATAAGCCCAACCGGGCAGCTGATCGCGTTTGCAAACTCAGCTGTTACGACAGGCGCTGTTTTGAGGTTCAATATAGCAAGCCTTTCCTCCGGGGTTTACACTATTCAAGTGCTAAGTTCGAATGCGGTACTGCAAACCAGTCATTTTGTGATATATCACTAGTGCGAATACCCAATCGGGCAAATGGATTCAAACATTTATTGCTGTACATCTGATCTTGTATCGTCTATCCACTTCTTGCATTATTTTTTCCATACAAGTCGAATACCTGAGAAAAAAATCAAGTTGTTGATGAATTAATATATCCCGCCCTGGACAATCCGTTTTCCCATAGGCTGCACGAATTATTTGCGAAATCTCAGTCCCTCACTACCAGGAATACTTTGCCCCAAGGCTAATTCGCGGCCCCGTTCCATAGCCCGTAATCCCGGATTCAGTGTCTTTTTGATTGTCTCTCGACCACTCAAAGTGAGGTGTAAGCGCGATGTTGCGGGTTATCCAGGCATTATAACCAAGTCCGAACTCGTATCCATTCTGGCTTATTTTTACAGTGGAGGAATTCGCTCCGCTGGTTGCAGTGGTTTTTGATTCCCCGAAATGATAGTTCGCCTCTACATAAAAGTTCCTTAAGGCGCCTGGCAGGGGCAGGTTATATTGCACAACCGGGCCGAGTTCATAGGAAAACACCGTATTCTTATCGGAACCCCCGCTGTAGCTCATGGTCTTGCTTCCGAGGTCGAGGCGGACTCCCGCTGCAAAGTTGTTCGCAAAATAAAAGGCGCCTGTCCCGCTCAGATCAAAATGGTTGTTGGTCATTTTTTGTGTTTCGGTGGTAGCCGAGCCAGTGATTGTAGTGGTACCGGTACCGAATCCAAAACCAGCGCCTGTCCCAAATTGCATGAAAAATTGTCCCCGGTCATATTTAATTGGGTATAGTGGAGGTTTCCCGCACTGGTGCTGATCCTGGTTAATATAATCGACCAGACCTATATTCACATCGTACTTCACGCCGGTATATTTATATCCCGGATAGGAAGTAGAGTTATAATTGACTCCAAAGTTTGGATGGACATATACTGTGCCCTTATCGATGGGTTGAAACAATATGCCGATATCTCCCCCAAAGTTGAAAAGATTCTCTGTCGAGGGCAGGGTTGAACCGGCACCGCCCGCGCTGTTGCTGATTGATCCCGCGCCTACATGGATCCCTGCGTCCCAGAATAACCCCTTTGGACTAAGCTGGGTGACATACCCCAACTCCGCATTGTATGTAAACGTTGTCGTTGTCTGATTAAAAGTAGCCGTTGGGTCAATATAGCTCGTCTTATTATTCCAGAGATTCACACTGGCACCAATATTCCAGTGGTCAGCGACAAAGTATTTTACACAGGGGCTAAAACAGTAGTTGGTAATGGTCTCAGTCTTCTTGCCGGCAGAATACATATCGCTATGGGAATAGCTTGCTATTCTGTCAAGACCATAGCTCCAGGTTCCTTTTGCGTATGGCCTGGCGGGCAATAGGCTGCCATATTCCGGAAGAGAATTACCGAAACGGGAAGAGTCAATCTCATTTTCGGGTGCGTTGTTATGTGCGATTTCCCAGAATTTATCAATTCTTATATGGTCGTGAGTCCCGCTATCCAGCTGATAGTACCTCTTTATGGAGTTGAACCGGCTGGAACTATCACCCAAAATCTTTTTTATGGTGTGAAGATTGTAGTATTCGCTGGTGACAATTTCTATGGTCTTTTTATATCCTCCATAATCATTTGCCGTGAAGGTCTTTGAAATGGAGTCTAAAAATTTACAGTCTTTGGCGACGCCATAAGTTGCGCATGGAAAATTGTTTACGCAACCGGGATCAAGGCTTAATTTAAATTTCCTGTTGGGCCCCAAAGATTCCCCTTTGATGTGCGCCCAACCGTTGCGATCGGTAATTTCTCCCACAATAATATTGGGCTCGCAATGAATCAACTTTTCACTAATGGTAGAATCTCCGCAAACGCAGGGAGTCTTGCCGTCAACTACCCATACCACCATTCTCCCAAGGCCCTTTCCATTGTGGTCGATAACTCTTACCCGGATCGTGGAATCCTGGCCAATGGCCGTGAAAAAATTCATACAAACGAAAAGGGTGCAAAAGACAACAGGAACGAACGGGCATTCAACGCCCGGTGTAGTGATTTTCATAACGCAGTGTTTTAGAAATCTGGAGATGATTTTCATGTCTTAGAAACTGCACATGCGACAGGCATCTCCAGTCAATTTGATCACCTTAAAATTCGCGAGATTTCCCAAGCAAGTCAATCAACCTTTTTCCTGATTTTTTGGCCCTGATCAACTGGCGTCAGATCCATTTATTGCCAGAGGCCTTCTTAGCTGCCTCAATCTTGTTTTTCACCTGTAGCTTTTCGTAAATATGGTAAATATGGGATTTGACGGTTCCCATACTTATAAAGAGGCGGGCAGCTATTTCGTGATATGTATTTCCGTCAATGACCAGTTCGAGGATCTCCTGTTCCCTTTTGCTAAGCGGATTCCCAGGTGCCGCATTTTCTGGTATATAGCTTTTCTGCAGGTATTTCATGGCCTTGGAGGCTACAGTAGGCGACAAATAGGAACCTCCATCGTGGACGTCGTGGATGCATTCTATTATGCGATCCCTTTTTTCATCCTTTATCAGATAACCGTCCGCACCTGCCTTAATTGCATTCAAAATTTTCTCTTCGTCTTCAAATACGGTGAGCATGATAATCCGGATGGATGGATTCACTTCTTTGGCCAGCCTGGTTGCCTCGATCCCGTTCATGTCATCCATCTCGATGTCCATCAGGATGATCTGCGGGTGGTCCTGCGCCTCGTTGCTTTTCAACCACCGGAGCAGGGATTTGGCGGAACTGGCCTCGTACACGATCTGAAAGTCCTTTCTTAACCGGTCGCTTATATTCTGTCGGAGGGCTTCGTTGTCATCTGTTATGGCAATCCTCAACATAACGATTTAATAATTCAATTTATCGATTCCTGCGCTGGCAAGGAATAGGGAAAAAGGTTGAATTTAATTCTTGCCATTTGGATAAATAGTAACACGAATTCTGGTCCCCTTACCGGGCAAGGAGCTTATTTTAAATTCGCCATTCATTTCTTCTGATCTTTTTTTCATATTAGATAAACCATATCCTTTGTCCCAGGAATCCCAGTTAAATCCAATGCCGTCATCTTCAATTGAAAGCAGGTATTTGTCTTTTTCGAAATCAGCGGACACCTTGATTATCGAAGCGTTGCTGTGCTTGATGGCGTTATTTACTGATTCCTGGACAATTCGGTAAATGTTCAGGGCTTCCAGAGAATTCAGTGGTTTGCTCCCATCGTACTTGCAACGCCATTCAGATTCTATTTTGCAGCCATTATACTCGTAGAAGCGCAATAGTTGTTGGACCTTTGTTCCCAATTCGTCAGGCGGTATCTCCTTTTTGTGGAGCGCCCAAATGGTCTCCCTGAGTTCCCGCATTGTCTGCCTGGCAAATTTTCCAAGATCTCTTGCTCTCTCTTTGTGATCGGCGGAATCATCCTCGTCTTCAATCTTATTGATCAGATAAGTGAGTTGGGAACCGACATTATCATGTAGCTCTCGCGCGATTCGCTCTCTTTCCAGTTGGAGGTGCTGCTGCTGTTGCATTCTGCTGATCTCCCGCTTGTATTTTTTTGATGAATAATAATGGACACCAAAAAAAACAGACGTGCCAAGAAGGATAAAACAGGAAATGAGAAACCAGAATCGTTGCCAGAACGGAGGAAGAACTTCAAATTTTTCCAGCCGCAATTCTCCTGAGGAATAAAAATCGGGATTCACGACCCGGCAAACCATTTCGTATTGGCCGGCAGGAAGCTTTGGGTAAATTATCTTCTCGTTGGGGTCGAGTAGTTTCCATTCGGGGTCATACCCCTTCAGCCTATAATAAAGATCCGAATGTTTTGCAAGCGGATTAAATGGGTAGGAGATGCTGAATTCAACCTGGTCACTGCTCTTAATTTCAATTTTCCCCTTCGACGGTGGAATAACTCTTCCGTCGACCAGCATACTTTGCTCCGGCTTTGAAATCACGGAGTCGGGCTTGATTTTGCTGATTTCGACAACCAGGAAAGAATTAGTCTGACCAAGAAATAGCAATTGTTTTGAAGTATCAAATTCAGCCCGATTAATCGTATTGTTTCCGTACAATATGACATGGGAACGAATCGGTCTTAAGCGACCTCCCTCGAGAAGATGAAGGTATTTGTCACTGAGGACCCAGAACCGCCGAAGTGAATCGCGGAAGATGCATAATACTTTCGTACCAATAAAGCCTTCGGGGTAAGAATATGTTTTGATAACTTTCAGACCATCGGAAAGATTCAGGCCATTCAATGAACCGATCCATATTTCATCTTTGTTTTCTTGGAACACTGAATAAACCGAATTCGACAGAAGTCCATCTGACTTCGACAGGTTCCGTGGTTCGATCTGTGAGGACCCAACCAGGAGGCCGGTATTGTAAGACAAAACCGCATAGCCGTTCAAAAGGGGTTTTATGGATTCAGCCATTCTCGGTTTCTTGATCGTATCGATTAGGTTAAGCGCCTTGCTCTGGTTGCCCTTTATTTCGTACCTCATGATGCCTTCTCCATACGTAGAAACAAGCATTTTTCCCGGTGTTGTCGAGAGAAATCCCGACGCGCCAGACCACATCATGGTTTCGTAATTTTTCGTCATACTGGCTGATATCTTGTGCAAGAAGGAGCGGCTCGGAAAGGTTAGAAAACCGCTATATGTTCCGAGAAAGAGTCTTCCGTTCGGCGCTTGGTAACAGGACGTATACCGATCCGCGCGCAGCCCACTCAATTCCACACATTTTCCCGCGGAGTCAAATTGATAAAGACCCCTTGTGGTGGTAAGGTAGGTTGCGCGGTTGCTGATTGAAATCGAGTTTACTTTGCCATCGACCGGGAATTCGCGTATATATTGTTGTGTCCAGATTTTTACACCGCCGCCATAAGTTCCGATATACAGGGTACGTTCACCGTCCTCATAAAAATGCCTGATGAAATTGGTACCCCCCAAGCCATTTTCAGCAGTGAAGAACTCTGTTTGACCTTCCACGTTTTGATAGGCAGTGGCGTTATTTGTGGACAGCCATAATTCATTTTCTTTGGAATAATAGGACCAAAGTGTTTCCCCGTAAAAATCTGGGGGAAGAACAAATTTTCGTTCCAGGCGGATGTCGTTTCCGTCAATGGCGTAAATATCGACTACTGGCCCATTCCTGACGACAAAATGACCATTGGGAAGATTGGATATAATCGATTCCCGATCTGATTTAGCCTTCCATAAGGTATGCACGACAAATTGATCGTTAACTTCTTCCAGGCTGTTGATCATTTTTGTGCCAGCGTTAAGAAAGTATTTGCCTTCGGCATATGGATAAATTTCATAGCAAGTTTGGTTGTAGATCTTTTTGGCCTTGAATGACCGGTCCCTCAGATAGAATAAGTGAAAGTTGCCCGAAATCAGCAACAAAGATCCGTCCCGATTGAAGTACATGTGGAAAATAGTCCGGAACTCGGGCGAATCCAGTGGAACTGGAACGATCCGGGAGCCATCGTATCGACAAAGGCCTCCTTCGAAAGTACCAAACCAAATATTTTGTTGATTGTCTTCACTAATACAATAGACGAAATTGCTGGTAAGTCCATTGTCCCTGTTAAAGTATTGGAACTGGTGACCGTCATAGCGACACGCACCTTTGTCTGTGCCTACCCATAAATAACCCCTGCTGTCACGAAAAACACAGTTAACGTAATCGCTGGGTAAGCCGGTTGCGGAATTGATCTCCTCAAAAAAAATTTTTTGCGCGGCGCAATGGGATACCCCGAGCAGGAGGAGAAACTGGATTAAATATTGTTTAATCCTGGCCATCTTTTACGATAAGCGAACTAAAATTTACAGCATTTATTTGAATTGGCCTCTTTCGCTAAGGCAGCAGTCGAAAATAAGAGATGTTCTTTCATAGTAAAAACTCCTTATCGGATTGAAGCCAAGAACAGCGACATAATTTACGGCAATAAAGTGGGATAAAACTGAGCCAATAAGAAGGCATTTTACGGTGGGAATGTGTGACCAACACATTCAGATTGTGAACTGAAGGGGGAAGGTGTAAAGGAAATATTTCTATTATACAGACCGTGCCGCTTGGCTTAGACTTAAAGAAATGTAATGCGCGAGGGATGCAACATTTCAGTTTTTTTTCAGCCACAGCACGGCCAAGCCAGTTATTACATTTGAACTATATAAATTTGATAGAATTAGTTCTTCGATCCCGGTATTTAACACGATGGATCAAAAAATCAAAAAAATAAGAAAATCAAGAAGTAGATTTGATTTTTGTGTCATAGATGACAATCAAATAGTTGATGATGTATATCGCAAAGAAGATTATGTCATGATTCTCAATGTCGATAATTTTCATGCGAAGGCGGATGGACGAAAAATTGAAAAAATCTAATTTATCGAAGAGAATTTCTGACGAACAAAACCTAATGAACCAAACTGGCCTACCCGATGCTAGCAAACCCACAATCCAAATAAAGCTGAATAGCCGAAACGGACTACCGTCAAGGTTTTCAGCCAAACAATAAAAAGGAAACTGTTAGACAACATTTATTTACCAACCAATTTGCTTTACATGAAACAGAAACTGTTTATAACGTGCGTGTTTTTAGTCTTTCGGATTGCCAGTGTCGATGCCCAGCAAAAAGAGATACAAACCTTTAAAATGTCGTTCCCGTCAGTAGCGAGCGATAAACCGCTTACCGGGCGAATGTTTTTGGTAGTTTCGCGCACAGACAATGCAGAACCCCGCCTGCAGGTTGGCCGGTATGGTACACAGTTTTTTGGGGTCGATTTTGAAAACCTCAAACCAGGACAGGAGGTGGTTGTTGATGGTTCCACACTTGGGTACCCAATTAGCTTCCTTAAAGAAATCCCGCCGGGAGAATATTACATACAGGCGGTATTGAATAAGTATACTGAGTTTAAGCGCTCCGACGGACATACACTGTGGATGCATATGGACCAATGGGAAGGTCAGGACTGGCGTCGTTCACCAGGCAATTTGTTTAGTAAAATTGTCAAAGTCCACATCAACGAAACCGGAAGCGAAAGCATGCAGTTACAAACAGACAAGATAATTCCTCCGATAGATGTCCCCCCCGATACCAAATGGGTTAAACACATTAAAATAAAAAGTGAGTTGCTGAGTAAATTCTGGGGCCAACCAATTTATATAGGGGCTACGATACTCTTACCAAATGGGTATGACCAAAATCCTAACAAACATTATCCTACAATTTATCAGGAAGGGCACTTTTCGCTGCAGGCCCCGTTCAGGTTTAAAGAAGATGATAAGAGCCCCTTTTACAAAGACTGGACATCTGAAGGTTTTCCCGCTTTTATCGCTGTTACGCTTCAGCACCCGACTCCCTATTTCGATGATTCGTATGCAGTGAATACAGTTAATAACGGACCGTATGGAGATGCCATTCAACAGGAGCTAATTCCTGAGATTGAAAAACAGTACCGCTGCATCGGCGAAGGTTGGGCTCGCTTGCTGACGGGAGGCTCGACGGGCGGATGGGAATCCTTCGCGGTGCAAGTATTTTATCCGGATTTTTACGGAGGTACCTGGTCTGGCTTTCCCGACCCGCTTGATTTCAGGAATGTTGAAGGGATTAATGTGTATGACGACAAAAATGCGTTTTACAAAGAGCATGAATGGTATAAAGTGCCAACCATAAATACGCGCGACCACGTAACCGGCGAGGCCCTTCTTACATCACGACAGCGTAACACGATGGAATTGGTAAATGGCACCAGGGGCCGGTCGGGCGGACAGTTGGATATATGGAGCGCTGTCTTTGGCCCGGTTGGTAATGATGGATATTTTAAACCGCTGTTCGATAAAAAGACCGGGGCAATGGATACGACCGTAGCCAGGTACTGGAAAGAAAACTTTGATCTCCGCTACTACCTGGAAAAAAACTGGGCGACAGTTGGACCAAAACTGGTTGGTAAACTCAATGTTTACTGCGGCCGTAATGACGACTTTTTCCTGAATTTTGGGGTGTATTTCATGGAAGATTTTTTAAGTAAAACGTCCAACCCGAATTACGGCGGCAGTTTCACTTATGGTGAAAGGGGAGGGCACGGCTGGCAGCCTTACCCGGATACCCAGCTGATCAGAGTGATGGACGCGTATTTAAAAAAGACACATCCCGGATACTAGCAAATATCAGAGGAAACAACTATCGTATGATTTGTAAATATGCTTTCGGAGATATACAGGTTCATTTGTTTGTTTGCTGGATAGGAACTCATAGCCAGTACGATGAACTTTGTGATCGTAACCACCAATACACTGTACGTAACTATTAAATCTTTATTATGGCAGCACTTAAATATACGGTGATCAGAAACAAGACTCAGTATAAAGATTATAGCAATATCCTGGAGGGTCTTGTGTTTTCCGGTTCAATGGGCAAAAACGATAAGGAAGAAATTGCCTTGCTGACATTGCTCATTGAAAAATGGGATGCCGAGCACAATACTTTTGATGAACTTGATCCGGTTGAGTTACTTCAATCCCTGATGAGTGAACATGGTCTGAAAGCAAAAGATATGGTTGGCATTCTTGATATCAGCAAGGGCTACGTATCTGATATTCTCCATTATAAAAAGGGTATTTCCAAGGATGTTAGTCGCAAACTGGGCGACCATTTTAAAGTTTCCCAGGAAGCATTCAACCGGCCATATTAACTCATTGTTCCGCAAAACGCTCATTTTAGGAACGCAAGCGTAATGAATACAAAAAAGGAGTTGGCTTCTGCCTGATCAGTGCGAGCTGAATATTTGAATCAATTTCAGCCAAATAGTTGAATCAATTAACCCGGAAAGCCTACACCAGAGCAGCTGTCTGTCTCATTTGAGGGAGCAGACATTGCCTGGTCCTCGCGCCGGGAGCCTGTTCGACAAATGAGGCGATTTCACCGATAATACCACCCAGGAATGCCAATACGGCTATGACTAAAATGAGAACTATTGCTTTCGGTGCTATACGCTGCAGCGCCCAATTCCTTCTTAGGTCTAAATGATTGCTGCCCCACCTTACTCCCCTCCCCTCCTCCACTCCATCGCCGTCATCCGGAATTTCTTTTTAAAAACATTCCCGAGGTAAGCGGCATCGCAAAATCCGGTTTCAACAGCAATCTTTCCGAGGCTCCAACCAGTCTCGGTTAGCAACCTTTTCGCTTCCTCCAGCCTCACCATTCTTCGATATTCCGGAATGGAAACGCCGAAACGTCTCTTAAATGCCGCATTCAGATACTGGGCATTGATCGCCAGCATGCGCGCATAATCGCCAAGCAACAGGGGCTCTTTCGAATGAAGGCGCAGGTGCAATGCCAATTCCTCCGCCTTTTCGATCAGCCTTGATTCGCGATCTTCCCGCCGTAATTCCAATGAGTCATTCGGTAGCATTTGGTCTCAGGAGTGAAATCAATCCCCTGATGCAGCCTGCCCGCCGCATGATAAAATTCAGACAGGCATGCATTCAGGGTCAAACCAACGATCAACCTTGAATTATGACAATCAGGGAATCAGAGGTAAGAAGTTGGCTCAAGCACATTGGTTCGTTATCGAAGCAAATATGCGATGCACAAGCAGGAAGACTTTATTTCAAGCCGGAAGAAAAATGTAGTTAAAAGGAATAATTAATCGACATCGATGATCTCTGCCAACGTGACCTCCAGGCCTTTGGCGACCTTGAGCAGGGTGAGAATGGTGGCATTGGTTAAACCGGCTTCGATTCTTTGCACGGTTTGTTTGTCGGCATGGAAACGCGAGGCGAGTTCAAATTGGGTGATTTGTCGTTCTTTGCGAATGCGCACAATCCGGGCACCAATCTTTCGCAAGAGGTCCTTCTCTTCTTTGTTCACTTTTCGCATGAATGGAAAAGTGCATAAAATGGCGGAATTTTAGGACAACATATATGTAGACTTCTAGTACTTTTGTTTTCGCTGAAGAGTCCGGCCCTAAAATAAATATGATAACAACCGAAAAGTCATTAAAAACAAAGAGCGACCGCCTGCAGGAGGAGCTTGCGTCATTCATAAATGCAGACAAAAAGGCGATTTGCAAGGCAATGTCGATTCTGCGCGAAAGTGATTTGACCGCCATCTCCCTAAGGCACGAACAAAAGAAGTCCTTTTCCGAAATCGCGGCGCTAATGCGAAAATCCTTAAGCACCGTCCGAACGTATCACAACCGGGGAATATATCAGCTCGAACGGGAAATTGCCAGGACCGATAAGCTGCGCCAAGTTTAGCCCCTTTGCAACCTAGCTCGCGTCTAAGCGAGTGCAAGCATTTTAATTGGTTTTGTACTTCCTTTCAACAACTCGCGTGTCACTTTTCCGCAAATATTATTTTTGAGGGCAGTGATGAGTTAACAACCAGGTTCACCTGCTTCCGTAAACAGGAAATTTACTTGCCTCCCCGTAATTTTTGATCTGTTGTATATTTTCCAAATATTCCATATCGTGGTCGGAAATGATAAAGTCAACTTCTGCATTGGATTTCATATGCCGGGGATCGGCAGTCTTAGGTAGCGGGAGCAGTCCAAGCTGCAGTGTGTAACGAATACCCAATTGAGCCACAGAAACATGATACTTGCGGGCTATTGTTTCTAATTCCCGGTTTTTTAATAGTTCCCCATGCCCAATGGGCGAATATGCTTCGACGAGAATGCCTTTGTCTTGAGCATATCGAATCAATTCCTTGGGAGTATTGCTGATATGCACCAAAATTTGATTCACCATAGGTGATACGGAACAAGAGTCCAGGATGTTGTCAAGATCGGCCTTTTCAAAATTTGAAACACCAATGGCGCGAAGTTTTCCTGCCTGGTAGGCTTCTTCGAGCGCTTTCCAGGCTTCGCGATTCCCTTCAAAATAGGAATTATGTCCATGAAATTCCGCCCAGGGTTTCGGACTGTGAATAATCATCATGTCAATATAATCCAATCCCAGTCTTTTCAGCGACGTGTCGATAGATGAGACTGCTTTTTCATATGACTTAACCTCAGCCGCAAGTTTTGTGGTCACAAACATGCCCTCCCGGTTCACCCCGCATGTCCTGACCCCTTCCCCGACCCCGCCTTCATTTTGGTATGCCTGGGCCGTATCGATATGTCGATAACCGATTGCCGCGGCGTCTTTCACTGCTTGTGCCGCATCTTCATTCTTAATAAACCAGGTTCCAAGTCCAAGCTTTGGTATCTCGACACCGTTGGACAGCCTATAGCTTTCTTCTAAAATCATATAATATTCCCCCTATTTATTTTGACTTAATTCTTAAGAAACACAACTCTTGTACCGGTTTTTAGTGAATCATCATTGAATGCATGGCGAACCTGCCATTCTTGTGCGAGTAAGGCCACGGGACGTTTTCACATGCGGCAGTCTAATTAAGCTTCAAATGCCTGGACACTGCAACAAAAACGTCTTTAATTGAGGCAATCACAACATTGGGGTCTTCAACATGAACGTTGTGCCCGCTATTCATATCAATAATATGTTTGCTATTGGTCGAAAGGTGAACCAATTCTTCCTGCGCATTCAATCTCTCTTTTTCAAGCTGCAAAGAGTCCGCTCTTCCTTCGTACCCTCCCTTTCCCCGAGTGATGACTATTAACGGCATGTCAGCTAACACATATTCATTCTCACCCTTGTGGCTATAAAGATTGGCAACATCCTCAGGCGACCACTCCATTTCACCCTGCACTGCTTTTATAAACTGTGGTTGGGATTGCGCCCATATTTGCATTTTGCGAACGCTGTCAGGAAGTTTGTCAAACAACGGATCAATTTCAGTATTTAATGCCGGTTTTTGAGTCGATGTATCTTGTTGCGGCTTAAAAAAAGTCTGCGGTTCTGGAGTAATTCTGCCAGTTGCAAATTCACGAATTAGACGAGGTGTATCTCCGCCCATAAAAATTCTTTGATTTTCCTGCACAGCCTCAACCAAAACCATCCCGGCAACTTCCTTCGGATAATATCTTGCAAAGGCACGAACAATAAAACCGCCAAAGGATTGACCAACCAATATGTATGGAGGATTTATACCCTTGTTCTTTAAAGCAGTGTGGAGTTCAAAGCATATCTGTTTGCTTGTTCTTGGCGAAGGACCTTCCTCACTCCAGGCGTAACCTGCCCTGTCATAAGAAACCGTTTTGGTGAATTTGGAGACCTCGGGTTGCACGAGAGTCCAAATAAACGAAAAATCTGCGCTGCCATTTTCAAAAATTACGGTTGGCGAGCCTTTGCCCCGGATATTAAGATGTAGCTTATGGCCACCAGCATCAACTAATACTCCCGGCGAATGAGTGTCATTGCTGCCATGAATTTGCGCCAAAATTTTAAATGGACAATATTGGAAAATCATTAAGAGAAAGACGAAGGTGCTTCTTTTCATAGCAGGAGCCTATTTATTGGTGGAACCATTTTTGTCCTCTAAATTATGCATAGAATAGCATTGGACAAGTGAATGAAATTAATTGCATTTAACCTTATTTTCACTCTAAAACTTGCCAAACAAGTATTTTATGCCGCCGAAGCACCAACTATGATACTCGAATCTTATTTAGATTGAATGAGCCAGTTAGATTGACCATCGTGAAATTATTTGCGCTGATCGCGGGTGGTGG
>JAJPJP010000442.1 GCA_021324175.1 Chitinophagia bacterium | reverse complement strand
TTTTGGTTTAAGTGTGGTAACTCAAACTTAACCTATTTGGGTGGTTCTTCGGAACTGCCCTTTTTTATACCCTAATTTCCTATTACTTTAGTCGGACAACAGTCATTCCTAATGATAGAAGTCAGTGAGGTTGCGAGCAGGAGAGAAAACGAAGTATCATTGGTACACTAAAACTACGCAGACCAATCAACGAAAATTAAGAAATATTTCAGAGCAATTCCAACTTTTTAGTAATCAATTGAATTTTAATAATTTGGTCAAAAATCCCACTGCGTGTAACTGGTTATATTTGCCAAAATAAAAGGCCCCTGTTTTGGGGGCCCGTTTCAAAAAATAACATAGGGCTGGTTGCGCCAGAGGTCATTATTATTATTTTTTCGACTACGTCCCAGGCCTTTCCGACAGACTTCGAAAAGCACCTTTCTGGAGATAACTAAGATTTTCTTCATAATCATTCTTTTTGAAACATCAAATTGGTTCTTCCCCTAAGAGATATGGATAAGCCTCGTGGGCTTTTCTTTCGCTTCTTCTTTTTTTGGTATTAGAAGGCGAAGCAATCCATTTTCATACTTAGCATGAATCTTATCCAAATCAGCGACATTCTTTTGCAAATAAAACGTACGTTGAAAAGACTCATAACTGAATTCTTTGCGTGCAAAACGTTCCCCATCCTTTGGGTGATTTTCTTCGTTCTTTTCTGAACGAATGATAAGTCTGTTGCCATCAAGTTCGATTCTGAAATCTTTCTTGGACATGCCGGGGGCAGCCATCTCGACCTCATAATTTTCCGAAGTCTCTTTAATGTTTACAGCAGGTACTGTTGTGTTCGTGTCCGAGAAATTGAAGTTGCCCCAGTTGAACAGATCTTTGTCAAAGAGACTGTCAAATAAAGTAGGCAACATGGCGCTTGTGTAACCGTTTCTTTTTGAAAGTGTCATGACTAATTGTTTAAATGGTTAAAAAATCAATTGCATTTTGGCCGAGCCAATTCTTATGCCATCCATTCCAAACCAAAAATTTCGAGAAAATTTGACCTGACGACTGACAAAAAAACCTGGACGCGACAAAATTTCGGCTTTGAAATTGGCCTTGAACAAACCAGGATTAAAGGCCTACTCGTCGTTTTGGCATATAGGTGGCACAGGTCGGTCACCGACCTGGAAAGCTATCTCGCTCGAACGCTACTTGGATGCGACCAGAGCCAACAAGGCCTGGCGTATGGCGTGGCTTTTTGTCGGCGGGTGATATTTGGACAGAATGAGGCATCAAGCGAGGAAATTTTTTCCAATGTGAATGAGGTAATACCGGAAAAAAATGCGCGGCAGGTTATTAATATCTTATTTTTCGAAAGCGGCCTTAAACATAAAGAAGAAGAACACGAAAGTTATCCTGCTTTTTTTGCATCGCCTTGGCATAGTATCTGTGCATTTTTTGTAAACGAAGCCGAATCAGTGAGGAATTTCCAACCAGTCTATTAAGGTAATTCAACGGAGCCCGATCGGTTCCGGAAAGACGAAGAAATCTATTTTTATAATTTAAAAACAAAACCATGAGGACCAGAAATTCAGGAAGACGAGGGTTTGCAGCGATGGACCCTGAAGAGAGGCATCGCATAGCCCAACGTGGCGGCCAGGCGTCGCATGGCGGTCGTGGAAGAGATAGCTACCAAAGCTATGGGCAGGAAGATGATGATAGGGATTATGACGAAGGTTTTGATGAAGAAGAAGACGATTATGAGGAAGGCCCAAGTTCCCGCTATCGCGAAGATGACGAAGAGGATCAGTACCAGAACCAGGATTATGACCGGCGCGAGAAATATGGCGAAGAGGACGAGGATGAGTATTACCAGCCTCAGTCGCGGTGGCGCGGTCGCGAGGACTACCAGGAAAACGATTACGGCCGTGGCGGCCGCTCGGAGAGACGGCCTTATTCCCAGTACCAGGACGACGAGAGACGCAATCGCCGCGGGTTCGCGGGGACGGATCGCGACCATTCAAGAGGGTACGCCGGCGAGGGTGGACGTCCTTCGTACAGGGGCAGCACCCAGCGAAACGGAAGTCACTCCTCCGATAGACGCCGCTCATCGAGCAACGGCCATTCCGTCAGCGGTGGAAGATCCCATTCGTCCTCAAACCGCTCGTCGACATCGAGATCCGGCAGCCGAAGCCACAATAGCGGTAACGGCAGGAGCAGGTCGCGCAGTTCGAGGTAAGCAAAAACATGCTATTACGGAGTGAAACCAATAGTGCGCTATTGGTTTTACCTTTTTTGATCACAATAAATTTGAATATGAAACAGTCATCCACAAAAAAAAATGTCGGGGGAACAAGAGGGCAAAAAACACCGGCGGGAACGGCAGATTCAAACGGGCACCACCGGGTTAATTCCAGGAATAAGGAGCCCAATGGAGGCTCGCTGTTGGAGAAGTTCTTTGTCGACCAACTTAAGGATATTTATTATGCCGAACAAAAGATCGTACAGTCTCTTCCCAAAATGAAGGAGGCTGCGACAACCGAGGGGCTCAAAGACGCTTTTGAAGACCATCTGCACCAGACGGAAAGACATGTACAAAGGCTGGAAAAGGTTTTCCGCATGATCAGCCAAAAGCCTGAGGGAAAGAAATGCGAAGCCATCGAGGGAATCACGCGGGAAGCCGAACAAATAATTACTGAAACGACGGCGGGGACAATGACCCGCGATGCCGCCCTCGTCATCGCGGCGCAAAAAGTAGAGCATTATGAAATTGCGACATATGGCGGACTGGTCCAGCTCGCGATCACCATGGGACTCGAGCGCGTCGCCGACACCCTCGACAAGACCCTTATGGAGGAAGAGGATACCGACCAATTGCTGACCGATATCGCAGAAAACGAGATCAACTTGTGCGCAGAACAGGAAGGCAATCAGTACTCCTGGCAAAAGGAAGGCCTAAGGGAAGAAGTTTCCATGCAGAACTGAGGCTGCTCCCCGTTGTTTGATCAAATGCACTGATTAGTTACATGGCGCCCCGTTTCGGCGGAGCGCCATGTTTGATCAATCCCTAAGGAGTTGAAGTGATATGCAGTTTGCCGATAAATAAACTTTACTGGTGCATCATTTTTTGCAATTTCCTGGTAAGCAAAAAGAGGATGAGGGAGGCGGTGCCCGCGGAAAAAACAAAAAGCATGAAAAAATCGTATTGGTTGTTCATGTGATAGCCGAGTATTGAGGTCGGCTTGCCCTCTGCGGGCTGATGCGCGCTCAGCACGCCCGCCAGTTTATTGGCAGCCGCATTGGCAAGAAACCATACGGCCATCAAAAGCGAAGCAAATTTGAAAGGCGCCAGCTTGTTAACCAGCGACAAGCCAATAGGAGAGAGACAAAGTTCGCCACAGGTATGCAGCGCATACATGCCGGTCAGCCAGATCATGCTAACTTTCACACCTGGCGTAACATTATTGACACCAAATGCGATCCATAGATAGCCCAATGCAAGCAGGAAAAGACCCATGGCCATCTTGGTGGGCGACGAGGGTTCTCTTTTTCCCAGCTTTATCCAAAGCCACGCAAAACCAGGTGCAAACAGGATGATGAAAGCGGAATTGAGTGACTGGAACCAGCTTGCGGGGATTTCTTCCAGTGGCAAAACTCCCGCTTTCTTGAAGATGAGATATGCGTTCGCGACGGTAATGCCGACAAACATCAGAATCAACAATCCAAAAACAGTATAGCGCAAGTTCAAATTACGCGGACCGGCCAGGTTTTTTGCTGCCCTTCTAAAAAGGACGCGGATATAATACAAAAGTAAAATGGAGACAGCGGCGATCAACCAAACCGGTATCCTCAGTCCAACTTGCCGTTGCGTTTGCTCTTCCGCAAAAAAGGTGAGGGATGCTCCCGCTTGTTCAAACGCACTCCAGAAAAACACGACAAAAAATGACACGATGAATATGACGCCAATTCGCTCCTTTTCGATCCGGTTCAGTGTCTTGTCTCCGAATATCATGAAAGCGATAAACAATGCCGATGCACCCAGCAGATAAGTCAGGTAGGGCACCACTTTGGCGTCTGCATAAAGAAGGCCGATCGTAATCGCTGAAAATGCCAGGAGGCCGACAATCCGCAGGATGGGATTATTAGCCATCTTTGGCGCATCCTTGGGAACCAGGCCCAACACTTTGCCTTGCGCATCGATAACATATTCGTGGTGAAAGACTTTTTGCACAACGACGCTCAGGGACATCGCGATGCCCGCAGCAAGAAAGGCCCATCGGAAGTCAGCAGGATTGTTGGTATCACCCACGAGACCGCAGATAAATGGACCAATCATGCCGCCCGTGTTAATTCCCATGTAAAAAATAGTATAGGCCGCATCAATTCGGCGATCGCCCTTCGGGTACAGTTGCCCCACCATGGATGAGATATTCGGTTTGAAAAAACCGTTCCCCGCAATCATAAATCCAAGACCCGAATAAAAAAGCCAGCCGGCAATGTGAGGTGCGCTGTGATACAAGGAACCGCAACAAAAGAGAATCAATTCGCCAATGGCCATCACCATCCCGCCCCAGATGATCGATTGGTGATTGCCCCAATAGCGGTCAGCGATAAATCCGCCAATCAGCGGCGTCAGGTAGACAAGGCTGGTATAACTTCCATAAAGGTTTGATGCGAACGCATGATCAAACAGCAGCGCCTTTGTCATGAAAAGGACCAGGATGGCACGCATGCCATAGTAGTTAAAACGCTCCCACATTTCCGTGGCAAACAAAATATAAAGGCCTTTTGGATGGCCTTTCTGCGGAAAGTCGGGTCTGATTGCTGTCCGGTTTTCGGTTTCTGCTGGTTGTTGTAGCATGTTAGTTTACCTAAAATAGTCTTTATTTTTGAAAGTTTGCACATGAACATACAGCAAATACCGACAGTAAAATACTTTTTGAATATCGTCGATGAAAAATGAATTTTGCATGGAGTAACGCTTATGAACATCTTATTGCTAGGGTCAGGAGGAAGAGAACATGCGCTTGCCTGGAAACTGAATCAAAGTGTGTGGACAAATCCACTCTACATTGCCCCCGGCAACGCGGGCACCGCCCAGTGCGGCATTAATGTCGAACTTGATATCAGCGACTTCGAGGCTATCGAGAAATTTTGCATTGACAAGAAGATTGAAATGGTGGTGGTCGGCCCCGAAGAACCCCTCGTGAATGGTCTCGGAGATCATTTCAAATCCAAGGAAGAGCTCCAAAAAATATTTTTCATCGGCCCCTCAAAGAGTGGCGCGCGCCTCGAAGGCAGTAAGTCCTTTGCCAAAGAATTCATGATGCGCCACAAAATACCGACGGCCTCTTACAGGCAATTTGACAATACCAATTATGAAGAGGGAATTGATTATTTGAAGAATCATCCCCTGCCGATCGTATTGAAGGCCGATGGACTTGCTGCGGGCAAGGGAGTCATGATATGCCAGAATTATATCGAGGCGATCGCCGAATATGAATTGATGCTTCAGCAGAGCAAGTTCGGCGAAGCGAGTAAAAAAATTGTCGTTGAGGAATTTCTAACGGGCATTGAACTCAGTGTATTTGTACTGACAGACGGGAAAAGTTACCTCTTATTGCCCGAAGCAAAGGACTATAAAAGGATAGGAGAAAAAGACACCGGGCTGAATACGGGCGGCATGGGGGCGGTGAGCCCTGTTCCTTTTGCGACGGCCAGTTTCATGCAGAAAGTTGAGAAGCAAATCATCAAGCCTACCGTTGACGGCCTCGCTAAAGAGAACATAGACTATAGAGGCTTTGTCTTTTTTGGACTGATCAATGTCAACGGCGACCCCTATGTGATTGAGTATAACTGCCGGCTTGGCGATCCTGAGACGGAAGTAGTAATTCCCCGCCTGGAAAATGACCTTGTCGGCCTGTTTATCTCGACTTGCAACCAGGAACTGGGTGAAGCCAAATTGAGCGTTGACCCTCGCAGCGCAGCTACGATCATGGCGGTGAGCAGGGGATATCCCGTCACATACGAAAAAGGATATGAGATCTATGGCCTCAAAAAAAATTACGGCAAGGATTCGCTGATTTTCCAGGCAGGCACAACTGAAAACCAGGAAAAAAGAATTGTTACCAACGGCGGCCGTGTTCTTTGCGTGACTTCATACGGGAAAAATATCGCGGATGCTGCGGCCCGCTCGCTCGAGATTCTCAAAGAAGAGATAGACTATGACGGTATCTATTACCGGACTGACATCGGCTACGAATTTTCTTAACGCTTCATGCGCTTTTGGAATAAATGCAGTTTCGATCCGTGGAATTTTTCAAGTCATTTCCCCGCTTCGACACCCTATTTGCCACTTATAAAGGGTGGCTCATTCCCCGTCAAAATTATACAGACAAACTTGTCTGACTTGTTATATTTTCGCGCCATGACCACTACTGCGGATGTATCGGTTCGGGAACAGATCATCCAAACTGCCGACAAGTTATTTTACAAGCAAGGATACAACCTGACAGGCATTAACCAGATCATCGAGGAAGCAGGCGTGGCCAAGGCGAGCCTCTACTATCACTTTCCATCCAAAGAAGATCTTTGCGTCGCTTATTTAAAAAGGCGATATGAAAAATGGTCAGTGATGCTCAGCGAGTTCCTGCATGGCGCAGCGGATCCCCGCGAATGTATTATTAAATGTTTTGAATGCCGGCTGGCCTATCTTCAGCAAAATGATTACAGCGGATGCAGCTATATTCGCATTGTCGCGGAATTGCCACAGCGCAGCGCCAAAATCAACAGGCAGGTGATCTTGAATAAGGAAAAGCAACGCGAATTCTTTGTGACGAAAGTCAATGAGCTGAAAAAATCTTCTGGCGCAGCTGCGAAGGACCTGGCAAATGCCATTTTTCTTTTGTTTGACGGCGCCACGATGCAGTGCCAGGTCTATAGGGAGGTTACACCCGTAACCAACGCGATCAAAGCTTTGAAAATCCTGCTGGACCAGCAGAAAGGTCATGATCAGAATGGAAAATAAATTGGTGATGAGAAAACTACTAAAGCCAGTTGCTTGGTGCCTCGCGCTATTATTATTCATGCGAGGCGAAAATATTTTTTCGCAGCCCGTTACGCTGAACTTGTCTGACGCTGTGCGGACCGGGCTGACCAACTACCAGGAGATCCAGGCAAAAAGAAATATAGCTAATGCCTCCGCCGCGCTGGTCCAAAATGCGAGGAACCAGTATCTCCCTGACGTCACCGCTTCGATTCAGCAGGCTTATGGAACGGTCAACGGGCAGTTCGGCGTTTATAGTTCCTTCGCCGGAACAAGCACCATTGCCTCTGCGGGGCCGATGTATTCGGGTCAAAGCTGGAATGCGGCCTTTGGTTCGATTTACCTCCTCAACACCAATTGGGAATTTGTCTCCTTTGGCAGGCTGCAGTCAAGGATTGATTTGGCGAGCAAGCAATGGCTGCTGGATTCGGCCAACCTGACCCAGGATAAGTTTGTGCAAAGCGTCAAGATTGCCGGCGCCTACCTGAACCTGCTCATCGCCCAGCGTTTTGTTCAGAATGCAAAATCCAATGTGGACCGTGCGAGCTTCGTTCAGCAAACCGTCATTGCCAGGACCAAGTCCGGTTTGAACCCCGGAGTCGATTCCTCGATTGCCAACTCGGATCTTTCGGCAGCGAAGCTTTCCTGGATCCAGGCAATCAACAGCGAGCAGCAATTCCGCAACCAGCTTTGCCAGCTGATCAATATCCTTCCCGCTGAACTCCTCCTCGATACCACTTATTTTGCCAGTCAACCCCGTGATTTTACGACCAATTTCCCCGTTGCCAATAACCCACAGGTACAGTTTTACAAAAGCAGGATCGACGAAAGCATCTCAACGGAAAAATATTTGCACAAGAGTATCAATCCTGGTTTGAATTTGTTCGGATCGCTGCAGGGTAAAGGTTCCGGTTTTGATTATAATTACACGCCGCTGCTGGATGGGAACTATTCAAAGAGTTATTTTGACGGCATCAATCCTTCGAGATACAATTACCTGGTTGGGATCGGTATCGGCTGGAACATCGTAAGCCCGGCAAAGGTCAGGGAGCAGGTACGCGCGCAGCAGTTTTTGACCGCAGCATACCAGAACGAGTACGACCTGATCAGTACGCAGCTCAGGGACCAGCTTGTTCTCAGCGACCAGCAGATTGAAAACAGCTTGAACAGCATCAAAGAAGTGCCTTTTGAACATAAGGCAGCAACCGACGCTTACATCCAAAAAACCGTGCTTTATAAAAATGGACTGGCCAATATCGTCGATGTCCAGCAGGCGCTCTACAATTTGAACCGGGCGGAAACGGACTTGAGCGTCGCTTACATCAACATCTGGCAGGCGCTGCTGTTGAAATCAGCTGCATCCGGCGACTTTGACCTATTCATGAAGCAGGTAAAATAATTTAGGAAAGGTGCGCAGTCGTGGGTATGCGCGCCGATAAAACGTCAATATGAAGTTAATCAGGCTGGCACTGCGAAAGCCAATTACCATCCTCGTCCTCGTGGCGGGACTCTTTTTCTTTGGCGTCAAGGCCGTGCTGACGGCTAAAATTGACATTTTTCCCAATATGGATCTGCCGGTTATTTATCTCTCGCATCCCTATGGCGGATTCACGCCGGACCAAATGGAAGGATATTTTGGAAAGAATTATGTGAACCTGATGCTTTTTGTATCCGGCGTGCGGAACATAGAAACGCAAAATGTACAGGGCCTGACACTGATGAAATTGACCTTTTACCCCGGTACCAATATGGCCCAGGCGGCGGCCGAAGTAACGGCATTCAGCAACCGCGCGCAGGTTATTTTTCCGCCCGGATCCAATCCGCCCTTTATCATCCGCTTTGATGCTTCGACCTTACCGGTCGGCCAGCTGATCCTGAGCAGCCCGACGCGAAGCAACAATGAACTGCAGGATCTCGCCAACGTGTATGTCCGCGCCAATTTTACGTCGGTACAGGGATTGGTCTCTTCGGCGCCGTTCGGCGGTAACGCCCGGACGATCGTGATTAAGGTGGACCCGGAACTCCTGAGAGAACACAACCTGAGCCCCGACCAACTCGTGACTGCATTGCGCATCAACAACCAGTCGACGCCCTCGGGCACGGTGCGCATCGGCGACCGCAATTATTTCACGCCCGCAAACACCAACATAAAAAATGTCAAAGACTTTGAAAAAATTCCCTTGTTTACCGGCGGAGTACAGAACCTGTATTTGAAAGATGTTGCTACCGTTGAAGACGGGGCCGACGTCGCCACCGGCTTTGTGCTGATCAATGGCAAACGCTCGGTGTATATGCCCATCACCAAATCGGCGAGCGCATCAACATGGAGTGTTGTTCAGGGACTAAAAAAAGCGCTGCCAGGTTTCCAGGCCCTTCTTCCGGAAGACGTCAAGCTTACCTTTGAATTTGACCAGTCAACTTATGTGATCAATGCGGTAAAAAGCCTGATCAGTGAAGGTGCCATCGGCGCAATCCTGACCGGACTAATGGTCTTGCTTTTTCTTGGAGACGTCAGAGGCGCGCTGATCGTCATCTTCACGATTCCAACCTGTATCATTTCCGGCGTCCTGTGCCTGACGCTGTTCAACCAGACGATCAATATCATGACCCTGAGCGGTCTTGCGCTCGCCATCGGAATACTGGTCGACGAGAGTACGGTGACCATCGAGAATATCCACCAGCACATGGATATGGGTAAGCCCAAGGCGCTTGCCGTCTTCGACGCTTGCAAGGAAATTGCATTTTCGAAACTACTGATCCTGTTTTGTATTCTCGCCGTGTTCGCTCCCGCTCTTACCATGGGCGGCATACCCGGCTCGCTATTTCTCCCCCTCGCACTCGCTATCGGTTTTTCCATGATCACTTCCTATCTCATGGCACAAACGCTGGTGCCTGTGCTGGCGAACTGGATGATGAAGGAAGATCACCCGCTCGACCCGACAAAAAAAGGATTGCGAGATTTATTCCGAAAGGGGAAGACTGCGGACGATATTGCCTTTATGGAATCCGGCATATCGAAAGAATCGGAAAAAAATACCTGGAAGCAGCGAGATATGGTCCGGCCCCCGGAAGCCAAAAGGAAAAAGATAAAAGGTTTCGACAAGTTCAAGTTGTTATACGTGCGACAAATGAACAAGGTGATTCCCTATCGCAAATTGATCGTCGTCGCCTATATTATCATCGGGCTCGGCGCAGCCTATTTCTTATTGAGCACCATCGGCAAGGATGTTCTTCCCAAATCAAACGTCGGGCAGTTCCAGGTTCGCCTGCGTGCTGCGGATGGAACGCGCATTGAACGAACAGAGGAGGATGTGCTCAGAGCGCTCGCTATTCTTGACACGCTGGTCGGCAAGCAAAATATTTCTATTACTTCAGCTATGGTGGGAATGCATGGCTCCACTTTTTCCACTAATCCCATCTATCTGTTTATGGCGGGACCCCAGGAAGCCGTCCTCCAGGTTGCGCTCAAGGATGATTATAAGGTGAACATGGATGAGCTCAAGGATAAGATCCGAAACCGGCTGAGCAAAGATGTGCCAGGGCTAAAACTTTCATTCGAGCCCATCGAACTGACGGACAAAATCCTGAGCCAAGGTTCGCCCACCCCGATCGAGGTAAAGATCATCGGCAAGAATAAAAAGCAAAATGAACAATATTCAAATATTGTCATCAGCAAGCTGAAGGAAATTCCATACCTCCGCGACGTTCAGCTCGGCCAGGCGATCCACTACCCCGCCATCGAGGTGGACATAGACCGCGTGAGAGCAGCGCAGCTCGGCACCGACGCCAGCGATATTTCCCGCTCGATGGTGGCTGCCACGGCTTCATCAAGATTTACTGAAAAGAATATCTGGCTTGATCAAAAGCTAAGCCTGGGATATAATGTGCAGGTGGAAATACCCGAGAACGAGATGACAAGCGTCAATGATATTCGTGAGATCCCGGTGAATCCCAACCAGTCCAGGCCGGTGCTTGGCGATGTGGCCAATATCAGCGTCGACAGCATCTACGGCGAAGATGATGATATCGGCGCTGTCCCTGTTTTATCCGTCACTGCGAATCTGTACAAGAAAGACCTGGGGTCGGCGACCAGGGATGTAAACAACGCGATCGCATCGATGGGCGAACTGCCGCGCGGACTCGCCATCGAAACGCGTGGACTTCCGCAGGTATTGACCGAAACGCTCGACAGTCTGCAATCCGGTCTCATCGTAGCCATCGTCGTCATTTTCCTCATGCTGGCGGCCAATTTTCAATCTTTTAAAGTGTCACTGGTGGTGTTATGCACGGTGCCCGCTGTACTGGTGGGCTCGCTCGGCCTGCTGATGCTTACCGGTTCAACGCTCAATTTGCAATCATATATGGGAATCATCATGTCAGTTGGCGTGTCGATCTCCAATTCAGTCCTGCTGGTCACCAATGCGGAAGAACTCAGGATGAAAAATGGAAATGCTCTTTTATCCGCGAGGCTGGCTTCCTCGGTCCGAATCCGTCCGATCCTGATGACCAGCATCGCGATGGTCGCGGGTATGATCCCGATGGCCTCGGGTTTTGGTGAAGCGGGTGACCAGGCAGCGCCGCTTGGCCGCGCGGTCATTGGCGGACTGATCGCTTCAACTTTTGCCGCGCTGATGATCCTGCCGATGGCCTTTGCGTGGGTCCAGGGGAAGGCGACCACCAAGTCGGTTTCACTTGACCCTGAAGACAAAGAAAGCGTTCACTATATCGCTTCTCTCTATGAGGACGAATCCCGGAAGGAGGAACCTGCGGGCAACTAAAGACGGAAATAAAAATTATTGGCAAAAAACCCATTTACGCAAACTGGATTAATTTAATTAGTAGTTACGTCCCAGCCTCGCTGTGCCCGTAATCTTTCCCGTTTTTCCAACTTAACTCTCTTTAGATTTTTTTGCTGGTTACATATGTAAGCAGGAAAAATCGGATCATTGGGTAGTTATTCCATTACGCAAAGAGGGACCTTGAGCATGATACCAGAGGCTAAACCACATCTCCCATCCGAGATATCCTAAAAAAACCGCATCCCCCCGGAGGGGACGTGAGGGGGTGAAAACCTTTCTTCTCGCAAAGCGCCCATGTGATGGATACTTGATCAAACAAGTTGCAAGTGAGAAGTGGTGCTCAAATCAGTTCAACAGTTAGCTGAATTTAATCCAAGGACCTAGCCGGACTTGAAAGACTACAATAGAAAGAGTCTGTGAGCGTAAGCTGAACTTGCAGTTAAATAGTGGAGTATTCAAATGAGCTATGCTTGGCAAAAATTATTTGCCTGCAAGCCTAAGGCACCCCGAAATCTCCGATAATTTTAGGGACAATTATGTGCTTTACTCAAGTAATTACATTGCTAAGTGATCATGAAAAATAGGTGTCGAGGTAAGTATATGAATTAGAAAGGCTGCCTCTTTTAAGAAGCAGCCTTTCTTGTTTTTGGTTTAAATAGATATTACATTTTACATTCTAATCGCCTTAAGAATTTTTCTTTGATTCCCTTGCAACACTTCAATAAAATACATTCCTTTTACGAATGAGCTACCGAATTGGATTTGTGCACCAATTGCACCGCGCAAATGAGCAACGGCGTGACCCATGACATCAAATACCCTCACTTCGGCGTCCATCTTGTTATCACTATGAATAATGAGCGTGAAGACATTTTCTGTCGGATTCGGGAAAACCTCAACTTCCAACGAGGTCGCTTCCGCTTGCGTGTCATTTGCCATAGTGTCTTTCTTGAGATCCAAGCTTTCTGGTGGCGGAGCGCTAATGCCTGCTTGTTGATTTACTGTGACTGTCTTGGTTCCGGTGCTTGTACATCCCCCTGCATTCGAAACTGTACAGGAGTAGTTACCAGCTGTGCTGACCGTAATACAACTGGTCTTTACGCCCGTGTTCCATGAGTAGCTGGTACAACCAGCAGGTGCGCAAAGTTGAGTGGGTTGAAAACCGTTGCAAGTGGCATTTCCGGAAATTGTGCAAACGGGAGGTTGTGTAACAGTAACGGTGACGCTGCTGGTGCTTGTGCATCCTGCTGCATTGGAGACGGTAACCGAATAAGTACCGGCTGTGCTAACGCTGATGCAACTTGTCTTGGCGCCTGTACTCCAGAGATAGGTCGCGCAGCCTGCAGGAGCGCATAAAGAAGTCGATGTTCCCTGACAGATGCTGGTGCTACCTGTGATGGTAGAAGAAGGGCTGACACTAACCGTGATGGTTACCGAATTGGACTTCTGACAACCCGTTGCGGTAATGGTCTCTGTCAATGTATATGTCGTTGTCACCGTCGGGCT
>JAJPJP010000068.1 GCA_021324175.1 Chitinophagia bacterium | reverse complement strand
TTCCTCGACGTCGCGTGAATTGCCGCCGACAAATACCTTGAACTCGCCCGGTTCAAGAACCTGGTGCAGGTAACTGTCGAAGAATTTCAAATCGTCGCCTGTCAGCGTGAAGCTCACTTCCTTGCTTTCACCTTTTTTCAGCCAGACTTTTTGAAATCCCTTCAACTCTTTAACAGGTTGGGTTATGGAAGCAACCACGTCGCGGATGTAGAGCTGGACGGTTTCCTCGCCATCGAAATTCCCGCTGTTGGTAACCGTTACCCTCACCTGTAATTTATCGGTTGGCGACATGGTCGTCGTGCTTAGCTTCGGCTTGCCATAAGTGAATTTGGTATAGCTCAGCCCGTAACCAAATGGGTAGAGGGGCTCGTTGCTGACATCGAGATAATCTGATCTGAATTTCTGGAATTGATCCCCCTCAAGCGGCCTGCCGGTGTTTTTGTGGTTATAGTAAATGGGTATCTGACCGACGTTTCTCGGGAAGCTCGTCGTCAGTTTCCCCGAGGGGTTGTAGTCGCCAAACAACACATCAGCAATAGCATTCCCTGCTTCGGTTCCCCCAAACCACGAGTCCAGGATGGCCCCTGCCACATCATTTTCCCAAACAAGAGTCATGGGCCTGCCGTTGAACAAAACAATCACGATGGGCTTGCCTGTCTTTCTTAGCGCCTTAAGCAGGTTTTCCTGGCTTTCCTGCAGTCCGATATTGCTCATGCTGGAAGATTCGCCCGTCATGTCCGCGGCTTCACCGAGTACCGCGACGACCACATCTGCTTTCGCAGCTTCGGCTGTTGCTTCATTTAGCATTGCCTCCGGCGTACGGCTGTCAATATCTATTTCCGTCCCGAATACATTGACGTGTTTGGCAAATTCCTGATCGTCGCTAAGATTGGCTCCCTTGGCATAGAGAACCGTGGCGCCGCCTGCTGCCTGCTTTATCCCTTCGAGAACGGTCACACTCTTTGAAGGGTCGCCGCTGACACTCCATGTACCCAGCATATTTCGCCTGCTGTCTGCCAGCGGCCCGACCACTGCGATCGTCCCGGATTTCTTCAGGGGCAGAAGCTGGTTATCGTTTTTCAAAAGAACCATCGTCCTGGCGGCAGTTTCCCTTGATGCTTTTCGATGACCGGCGGAAAGAAGTTCGCGGCTGGCACGCGCTTCATCCATCCTTCGATATGGGTTATCAAAAAGACCAAGTTTATATTTGGCTTCGAGAATGCGGCGGCAGGCCTGGTTAATTGTTTCCTCCTTGACCCTGCCTTCCTGCAACGATTTTTTTAGCGTGGTCAGAAAACCTTCACTGACCATATCCATGTCAAGACCTGCGTTCAGTGCCTGCGCGGAAACGGCCTGCAGGTCACCTACCCCGTGAGCGATCATTTCGCTTACTGACGTATAATCGCTCACCACCATCCCGGTAAATCCCCATTCCTGCCTGAGCAGGTCAGTCAGCAGCCAGCGGTTGCCCGTGGCCGGGATGCCATCGATTTCGTTAAAGGAGCTCATCACGCTGCCTGCCCCTGCGCGGATCGCCGCGAGATAAGGCGGCAGATAATATTGCATCATTTTAATCCGGCTCATATCCACCGGGTTGTAGTCCCGACCTGCATCCGCAGCGCCGTAGAGCGCAAAATGTTTTACGCACGCCATCACGACATCATTCCGTGTGAGGTCACTCCCACCCTGGTAACCCCTAATCATGGCCATCGCCACCTGTGAACCGAGAAAAGCATCCTCTCCTGCGCCTTCGGCTATCCGGCCCCAACGCGGATCACGGGCGATATCGACCATCGGCGAAAATGCCCAGTCCAGCCCGTCTGCGCTGGCTTCAGTGGCGGCTATTCTTGCGCTACGCGCGATCAGGGCTGTGTCCCAGCTGCAGGATAGTCCCAGCGGTATGGGGAAAATCGTGCGATGACCGTGAATGACATCCAGGCCAAAAAGCAGTGGGATATGCAGCCGCGAATTGTTCACGGAAATCTCCTGCGCCTTGCGCACCTGGGAAGGCCCGGTGATTCCGAACAGGCCACCGACCTGGCCGGCCCTGATCTTTGTATCGACATCCTTGCTGACGACAGCGCCCGTGACTGCACCGCCGGGCGTTACGAGATTCAGTTGCCCGATCTTTTCATCGATCGTCATTTTGTTCATGAGGTCGGTGACAAATGCGTTCATTTTCGCGTCCTGGGCTACAATCTGCGAGCATGCAGCGGCCACCATAATGATCAGGAAAGCAATTTTTTTCATTGATGTTATTTTATTCATGATTGGCTTGATGTGAGTTATGAGTTGCTCATTGGAGCAGGAACGGTTTGATGGCTTTTTGCCAGATGGCATAGCCCTTCGAGTTCATATGAAGTTTATCCCCCACAAAAATTTCGTCAATCGGCTTGCCGTCTTTATCCAGCATTAAGTGGTAAACGTCAATGAACGCCGTATTTTTTTGGCCGGCGAGAAACTGTTTTATCGCCCTATTGGCCTCGGCCATTTTTGGCATCAGCTTCGCGCGGCTTGGGCTTGGCTTTATGGATATGAAGGCTATCGGTTCGCCAGGCAATTGTAGCCTGATCAGTGCAAACAGCGCTTTGAACCGGGACACGACGGTTGCCGACGACACCGTATCGGAAGCAGCCAGGTCATTGTCGCCGCAATAGATGACCACCTGCCGCGGATGATAAGAAATGATGACGTCATTGGCATATCGAATGAGGTCTGGCAGGCTTGAGCCACCAAATCCACGGTTGATAATAAGAAAACCAGGAAAATAATTCTGTACATCGGTCCATTTGGTAAAAGAAGAACTTCCAACAAACAGGATCGCGTTGCCTTGTGGCGGATGAAGGCTGTCCTGTTTTTTGAAAGCCAGTATATCTTCGCGGAACGGTTGCGCCTCAGCGCAAATAACACCTGCCACGATGAGAAGCAGCAGGAATCTCCGCCTCTTGAACCCCTGTTTCATGATCAAGTTATTCAACCTTTAAAGTAGTGGTTTTTCCTGATACGCCGTTTTCATTGATGGACTGGATTGAAAAATAATAGGTTTTGAGCAGGTCAGGCCCCATCAACCAGGACAATTTTTTTCATCATTTTCTTTGGTCAAATCATGTTCATTCAGCGAATCCTGGGACTTTCAAATCCTAGGCGTTTCAATCCGTTCTGGATTTCGGGAAGCTGCATGAACAGGTTCCATATCAGGCCGCTCCGGTAATTTTCGATCATGACAACTATCGGGCCTTCGTCAATGGCCAAGTGCGTCTTGGCGTACCAATTCCTGGTTTCACTAAAACCATCTGAGAATCCGTATGGCCCCCAGATACGATCCCCCAAAGCGTAATAAAAATGCCTGAGGGCCTGCATCGAATATTCCGGCGTGAAAGGGAAAGAGGAAAGAGCAGCCGTTGGCTGGATGACACCGAAATCCTCCTGGGGACAATGAGCGACATAACCCTTGTAGCTGTCTCCCGCAGTAAGGCCCCAGCAATCGGCGCCATAGCCTTTATAGTGTTTAGGGTTCTCGATGCAATATGCGCGGTTGATCAGCGTATGATTTTTGGTCTGTTGCGCATAATCAATTTGGTGGTCATCCCTGAGCCCTGCCGGGTCGATGACCATATAGGTATATTGTTCAAAAAACAAAGGGCCGCCCTTCTCGTAGTTTCCTAGCGGCAATGTATACCCGTAATACGTGTTGCCGTTTTTCCAGCCTCCGCTTTTTACCCAGGTGTTCTCGTAAATTTCTTTCGAAATCGGATGGGTGGGCGACGAAGCGGAAATGATATAGGTGATCAGGGCCTCATCATACCCAAAGACCGGGAAATTCATGTCAAAATCGTTGTCAGGACTCCAGTGCCAGTAAAAAACCTTGTTGTCGCCCTTCACATGCCAGTTCCAGTCTGCCGCTTCCCACATTTGCTGAACCCTCTTTTGAAAATATTTCTCGGGGAGGCTGTTGCCATTGAAATAAGCCCGCGCGGTGAGCATCCCCATCATCAGGTAAGAGGTTTCAACAATATCAGCGCCATCATCCAAGCGGCCGAACGGAATGGTTTTTCCCGTAGCCCCATTCATGAAATGCGGATAGATGCCGTGGTAACAGTCTGCCCGTATTAAAAAATCCGCAATCTTGATCAATCGGCGAAGCGCCGTATCCCTTCCAATCCAGCCGCGGTTGACGGCTACGACAGTGGCGAGTATCCCCATCCCCGTGCCACCGATTGCACAGGCCTCGGGGCCAAATGTATGCTTGCTCAGGTTGGGTTCATCATAAGCCTCATTGATGTAATCCCAGTAATATTCTGCACGGACCGTATTGTCCCTCTCGCGTGCGAGCCCACTTACAGGGTGTGCGAAATTCCAAAAATACCTGAACGTCTGTCGCTGCACAATGTCGAGAAGCGTCGAATCCGAAATATTCCGCATGATGCCGACAGGTTCGATGCGCTGGCGCTTTGACGACGTGTTGCCAGAAGGTTGAGCAAAAAGAAAGGTTTCAAGCAGGCTTAAAAAAAATCCTATGTAAAATTTTCTAGTCATACACTAGACGTCGATCTTACGGTTTCAACCACGGGCTCTGAAACCCGAGTTTGCGCAACCCGGCTTTCACTTCAGGACAACTCATAAACAATTTCCACAACAGCCCGCTACGGTAATTTTCTATCATAGCCACTTCGGGACCCTGGTCAATCGCGAGATAGCGCTGGACATACCATTTCGCAGTCTCGCTAAAGGCGTCATAAAATCCGTATTTGCCCCAGACACGGTCCTTCATGTCTACATACCAGTGCCTGATCGCAGCCATTGACTGTTGTCGCGTATACGGAATCGAAGAAATTGCGGCCGTCGGCGAAACCACACCGCGGTCATTTTTTTCATCGGGCGCATGCGCGGCATAGCCTGCGACCGAATAGCTGGCCGTCAGGCCCCAATCATCCTTTCCATAACCTGTGTAATGTTTGGGATTATCAACGCACCATTCATAGTTAATGAGCGATTGCGTGCTATTTTCTTTCCAGTAGTCTGCGTACTGGTCCCTGAGACCACGGGGATCCAAGCCAAGATAGGAGTATTGTGACCAGAACAGCGGCCCGCCATGCGGAGGATTGCCCTGCATATGAAGATGCAGCGTGTCATTTTTGTAAACCGATATTTTGTCTATGGCACCATTTTCCGCCCATCCCTGCGCATATACTTCCTTTGGAACAGGGCTCGTAGGTGAACTGGCGGCAAGTACGTAAAGAATCAGGCATTCGTTATAGCCATGTACCGCGAAATTTTTAATCCACTCATAGTTCGGGCTCCAATGCCAGTAAAGCACATTCTGCCCTCCATGCCTGTACCAATTGAAGTCAATACCTCTCCAAAGCGAATCGATCTTCGCCGACAATTTTTTTTCTTCCTCGTTTCCTCGCCGGAAATATTGGCGGACGCAAAGCAATCCCTGCATAAGATAGCAGGTCTCCACAAGATCACCGCCGTTGTCCTCGGCTCCAAATGGCTTGACATGCCCGGTCTGGTCATCTATCCAGTGTGACCAGGCGCCGTGAAAACGGTCTGCGCGTGCAAGAAAGGATACAATTTTTTCGAAACGTGCCAGGCCCTGGCTGCGCGTAATGTAGCGACGCTCAATCGCGGCGAGAATGGCCATGCAGCCGAACCCACTGCCGCCCGTTGCAATGATTCTCTGGTCATGATCTGGATAATCATTGTCCATGTGGATGCGTTCGGGCGCCATGCCGCTGACTGGCTCGCTGCCGTCCCAGAAATATCCAAAGGTTGCTTTCTCAGTCAGGTCGAGAAGTGCGCTGTCACCCAGCGATATGGGGCTCGCCAGTACGGTTCTTTTGGGGGGTTTGACCTTCATTGCCGGATTCTGACCTGCGGCAAAAAAAATGAAGAGCTGCAAAACAAAGTAAAACAGGGATTTCTTATGGATAAATGCAGCCATCACCATTTTTTTTGTGTTATACAATTTAGGTAAAGTTTTGCTTCAAATCCCGCCGGGAAAATTTGTCACTACAAATTTGGGCTTGAGAACCCGAGATTCGTCATGCCTCTTTTTATTTCTGGGCAACTCATAAAAAGATTCCATAGGAGACCCGACCTGTAGTTCTCAATCATCACGATCTGCGGGCCCTGGTCGATGGCCAGGCAGTCGGAATCGAACCAGATATTCGTGAGGTTGAACGCATCGATGAATCCATATTGCCCCCAAATCTTGTCTCCAAGCTTGTAATAGAAGAAGCGCAGCGCGTTCATTGACTCAGTCGGCGTATAGGGAAGCGAAGAAATCGCAGCAGTCGGAGCGATGACACCGTTATCTTCGGTCGGGGAGCTTGCATCATAACCATTTTGGATATCGCTCGCTGTCAATCCCCAGCAGGAGCTACTATAACCAACATAATGCTGGGGATTGCTCACGCAATATAAATAGTTGATGCGTGCATGCGCTGTGTCCTGCGTCCAGTAATTGGCATATGCGTCGCTGAGGTTGACCGGGTTTATTCCCAGGAAGGAATAGTGCGCGAAAAATAATGGTCCTCCGTAAGGAGGGCCAAGCGGGAGTGTGACGCCAAAATAAGCGTTACCGTTTTTCATCGCGCCATTGCGAGCCCAACCGTTGTCGTAAACAATTTTTGGAATTACATTGGAATCAACATTCGACGACGCGCCCATTACATAAGTGATTAGGGCTTCGTCCCAACCCTGCACCTGCACGTTGATCGCAAAACCGTAATCAGGACTCCAGTTCCAGGTCAGCACATTGGCGCCATTTTGCCGGTACCAATTCCATTGCACGCTGTCATAGAGACTGTTGATGGTGTTCCGCAAGTTGATTTCGTTGGAATCTGTGGTGCTGTTAAAAAATTGGCGTGCGCAAAGCAAGCCCTGCATCATGTATGAAGTTTCAACGATGTCGCCACCGTCGTCCTGAGTGCCAAAAGGAATGGTTGCTCCGGTGGATCCGTCTATCCAATGTGAAAATGCACCGTGAAAACGCATCGCCTTATTTGCGAGAAAACTGACGATGGTATCGATCCGCCCCAGCGCCTGCCCACGGGTAATGAAATTTCGTTGAACGCCAACAAGCATGGACATAATTCCAAAGCCGCTGCCTCCTGTCGTCACCGTATTGCCGGAAGAAGTTCTTTCGCGCGCCATCCCCGACACGGGATGACCAAAGGTCCAGAAATAATTAAATGTCTGCTGTTCAACCAGTGTGAGCAATGCGCTGTCAGAGATCTGCGGAAACTTGTCGCTCGAATCGATTTGTGTGTTAAAATTTAACCGCACCATACTTGTTAAACCTGAGTCCGCCACAGATTTTACATTCGTCAGAATGGCGAAGGTGTACAGGGTCAGCGCGTGTAACGCACTGGCCGGCCGAACAATCAGCGCGCTGTCGTGATTGGCGTAAGAGTAAAGGACGGGAATCACCGTGCCCCCGGTCGTCAGCGCAGTGTTGCTTTTTACGGTACCCGTGTCAATCGGAGCAGAAAAGAAAAATTCAAGCGTGGGGCTGGTGCTCACGTTGTAAAAGGTGAAGTTGTTGGCTGAACTGTCATTTATCGTGGCTTTCACCAGTGAAAAGGGGCCCGATGTGTCAGTGACCGGTGGTTTTTTGGTCACCACCGTTTTTGTACATCCCCATAAAAAGCTGCAAAATATTATACATACTGTTCCTGTAGTTACCGGATTGAATTTCATAATTGCACCTATTTTTTTGAGGCATCAGCCCCCTCTACCTCCACGATTACTGGTTTGTCATTGTTCCTAGCAATAATGAGGGAGAGCCTGTTGTTGATATGGATGGGCTTGATATCCCTCACCTCCCCACCGCTAATTGCAGCCAGCGGCCGTCGTATAATACTATCAAAATTGCCCCTGCCATCACCCAGCGAAAGGCTGAGCGGCATAGCGTCGTAGCGTCCTTCGTAAGGGGTAACACCATAAAAATCTCCCCCGGCCAGGATATCGGTTTTGCCATCATGGTTAAAGTCAGCTGCAGCAAAGGCAAAAATCGGTGTCCACTGCATGGAATATGGCAAATCCCGGACCTTAAAATGACCTTTGCCGTCGTTGATCAGAACCTTCGAAGACATCGTTGTTACATCAAACTCAGTTCCATTCTGCATGCGGTTGCCAAATATTTCCTCTACGGTCTTGCCCGCCATTTTACCATAGGTAAGGTACTGGCCTTTTATATAGGGCAGTTGCCTTTCAATATCCTCCTTTGTCAGGAAGGTAAAATTCTTGCCGGCTTTGTTTACAGCCAGGATCTGCCTCGTATTGTGCAAGCCACCCAGCTGAGGGAGAACAAACATAACTAACGGCGACCCAACACTGGCTGTGAGCTTGCTATTCAGTCCGTAATTACCCAGCAGCAGATCGTCATAACCATCACCGTTCACATCGGCGTCCGTCATGCTGAACCACCACCCTTTAAGCGACCCATCATCGTCAGTCAGGGAGGTTTTCGTAAATTTTCCATGATCATTTTTGAACAGGACCGGAGGCATCCATTCGCCGCACACGATAAGATCCGGCCAGCCATTTTTGTCAACGTCCGACCATAAGGCTGAGGTGACCATGCCAATATGAGAGAGTCCGGGAATCCGTTTGTCCGTACAAATCGTAAAATGCCCCTTACCGTCATTTTCCAACAGGTATGAAACGGGAATATTCCCATAGTTGGCATCCGCTCTTCCACCTACAAAAAGGTCCAAGTCCCCATCCTTGTCAAAATCAACTGCTCTTACGACCGATTTGTTCCCGGGTAAAAAAGGCAATCCGGTTGACTTGGTAAAATGCCCCTTCCCGTCATTCAAATAAAGGCGATCATTTAGTTCAGTAGCACTATCCGGGTACTCGTTTCCTCCACTGGCTACATAAAGGTCAAGATCGCCGTCGCCGTCCGCGTCAAAAAATATGGCGTCAACATCCTCGCACATTCTATCGCGGACAAAAACCGCCGAATCCGATGAGCGCTGAAAGCTGCCATCTTTTTGTTGCAGGAAAATGGCGCCGGGGTGGCCGACAGATCCACAGATATAAAAGTCTTCGAGGCCGTCCCCATTCACGTCGCCAACCGCAACCTTCGGTCCCTGCGTGGAAAGTTCGTGCGGGATGAAGGGCTGGTAATTAAAGTCGATAAAAGAAAGATCCTCCTGGTGCCTGTAATTCACTTTCGACTTCTCCGTGATGTCATTAAAAAAGTTCTCCCTGGGACTATGAAGTAATTGATCGATGAAGCCTGCATAATCGATAATCGTATCCGTTTTCTTTCTCTCCCAGGCTATCTGTAATTGCTGGTTTGCCTTGACGCTTTTCAAAACCTGGTAAGTTCGGTTGGGCCAAACAATGATCATGCTGTCAGCCTCGGATGTTTGGTTCATTCCAAAATGGAAAACGGGTTCGCTGCTGCTCATAAAACCATGCACGGATTGTAGTTCGCGGTACTGCATATGGCCCTTGCAGTAAAGAAAGATTTTAGTACCTATTCCGAAAGTATTTTTGCCAGGTCCTTTCACGCGCAGGGATAAAAAATTCGGAGCGGGCGTCAACTGCCTGCAGTTATTTTGAAATATTCCGGCAGAATCGTTCATCCGGTTAACAACCAGGTCAATATCCCCGTCTCCGTCGAGATCTCCGTAGGCCGATCCCTGTGAGAGTGAAAACTTACCGAATCCCCAGTCGGTCGACCTATCCCGGAATTTTAAGTCCGGGCTTCCTTCAAACATATAGCTATGCCAGGCGCCGGATGGCGCAAAATTTAAAATGTCTTTGTCAAATTGCCGGTTACCCCTCGCCCGCTGCCGGTTCTGATTGAGTGCTGAATAAAATTTTAAATAATCGAGATCATTTTGCCTTGTCTTGATCCCGTTGGAAATAAAAATATCATTAATGCCATCAAGGTTGTAATCCGCGATCAGCGGGCTCCAACTCCAATCGGTCGCGGCAATGCCACTATACAAGGCGATATCTGAAAACTTTAATCCTTTGCCTGTATTCAGTTGCAGGCAGTTCTTCGAATACTGGTAGTTATATCCGTACTTAACCAGGTAATTATAAACATTGAAGTCCAAATCTGCCTGCGAAGATTTTAATACCTTTTCATCGGCAGGGAGCATGTCAAGTGTCATGATATCCGGCCAACCATCATTATTTACATCCGCAATGTCATTGCCCATGGAGAATCTCGACTCATGGCCAAAGGCCTGCTTATTCATCTCCTTAAAAGTCCCATTCCCCTGGTTGATGTAATAGTAGTCATTCTCATTGAAATCGTTACTGACGTAGATATCCTCAAACCCGTCGTGATTCAAATCGGCGACACCGACGCCAAGCCCATAACCCAGGGGGCTGCTGTAGATGCCCGCCTTTTCCGTCACGTCGGTAAAATGATCGCCGTCGTTTCGGTATAATTTTCCACCGCTGACGGCGCTGTATATTCGCCTTCCGGCAGTATCGCCGTAGCTCGCCGTCTGATGCACCGAATGCTGCAGCAGGAACATATCCAAGTCACCGTCATTGTCGTAGTCAAAAAAAACAGCCTGCGTATTATAGCCGGGTATATCCAGACCCCACTTTTTTGATGCCTCTGTAAACGTTCCATTGCCATTATTGATGTAAAGCCTGTTCCTGGAGTTGGAAAAGTACGTATGTGCATTGGGGTTAGATTCCTTATCCTGGTTATGGTTGGAGACGGAACACACGTAAATATCCAGGTAGCCGTCGCCATTCACGTCAGCCATCGTCACGCCTGTCGTCCATTCATTTCGGCCGGCGACACCCGCCTTGTCCGTAATATCTTCAAACTCCATGTTCCCCTTATTGAGGTAAAGTTTGTTGCCGTTCATATTGGACGTAAAAAAGATATCCGGTAGTCCGTCATTGTTGATATCGCCAATGGCAACGCCACCGCCGTTATAATAATACAGGTAATCGAGTATGCTGAGCGAATCGTAGTCTGTGTTGGGATTTGAAAAACGGATGCCGGTTTTGTCGGGCGAAAGTTCCGTGAATAATGTTGTTTTGTTTTCGGCGACCGGCCCGGAACCAGAACCGGAACAACCCAGCATAAATTGGCAGGCGGAAAAAAATATGATTAGCGCCGCAGGAGTAGCCTGTTGTATATTAATTTTGTCCAAATACATGGCTGATTATTCTAAATAGAACAAAACAGCTTTCGTAATTTATTCCCTTTGCTTAAATGAACAATACTTTCAGGAATAAAAATTTGTGTTAATGCATTTGAGGAGACCGTATATGATTTGCCCATTATTCCAAAAAACCAGGGGTCGCCTTCTTGCGAAGACAACCCCCGATAATTAGCTTCTTATTTCTGATATACTTTTTAATTACCTGCCTGCTAGACCGTTCAGGTAAAGACCAACAACATCAGTCGCTTTTATTGCAATGTTATAAACTCTGATCTCGTCCAATGCTCCCTGGAAATCGCCTGATGCACCAAGCGTTGCAGAGACTCCGTACAATCCCGGAGGCCATGCACCAATGTAAACTGTGGTCGGGGGATCAGGAACCGTGCTAAAGTTAAGATTTCCCATCAATGCTGTCGGCGGCGTTCCCGAACCAACCGGGAGCGGGCCATCGTAAAGAGTGGTAGAAGTCGCCGTGCCATATGCTGACTGAACAGCTATCGGCTGGCCATTTTCGTAGAAGGTGTAGGTAGAAGAACCACCATCATAGGTCATCACAACATGAACCCAGTTCGAGGTCGCTGTATCATATGAGGACATGGTGAAATTAGCCCATGGACCGGTAGTACCAAGGTTGTCAAACCCATTGTGAATGGGTACGGAATCTGCAGCCAGCTGTGAAGCGGATGCAATGTCTGCTTCCAAGATCATGTAATTGCCACTTGAGCCGGTTGTGTCACCCGAAAGGAAGAACATACCTGCGGCTGTCCCGCCTGACGTAGGCCTGACCGCCATTGGAAGATTATACCATAATGATACCGAGTAACTTTGCACATTCTTAAACGATGAATTTGCTGGTACCGTTGCATAGGCTCCAGCAGCGCCCTGGTAAGCCTGGCCTCTTATACCCTGGATAAATGTTGCGCCGACGGCAGTACCCGTTTGGTTTCCGACGGTGTCGTTGACATTTCCATTAAGCGGCCAATAAGCGATCAATGCGGCCGGTTCCACGGAGTCGGAAGAAATAAATCCTCCGAGCGGAGTAAGTCCGACAATTGTTATTTGCGCTGTCGTACTTCCGGCTGATGTCGTGATGTCTAACGTTACACTTCCGCTTGGCACACCACCACCGATTTTTACTGTCAGTGTGATGGATGTACTGGATGCAGATACATTGGAAATGGTCACGTTGTTCGTGGTCGTAGTAACCGATGCCCCCGAAAGGTTTTTCCCGGTGATGGTAACTATTGTTGTCGTTCCTGCCGTGTCATTCGAGCCAGTGGTCACGCTGGTAACGGTCGGCTTCGTCGAACTCGTGGATTTGGATTTACTGCAGGATTGGATCACCATTGCTGCCGCAAATGCTATACCCGCGAAGGTCAGGAGCTTTAATTTACTTGTTATTGATTTCATTACTTGCTATTTAAGATTCGAAAATTGTTTACAGTTTGATTTACGCCGCCCTTTGGGTGAACCGCGCGATCTGTGGAGTACGAGCATAATAAGAAGTGATTTGAGTTTTAATAAATAATTAAGAATTTGTATAAATCAATAGCCGGGGTTTTGTGTGAGCGAACCGCCACTGACAGCAATTTCAGTAGACGGAATCGGCAGTAATTCGTTTACTCCCGCCACAAAATTTGTCTTACCCGAAGCGATCATGAGCTGGGCAGCCCTTCCCTGCCTGACGATGTCCCAGAAACGGTCGTGTTCCATCGCCAGCTCAACATGTCGTTCATTCCAAATGGCCAATCGGAGGTCAGATTGTGCAGAAGCGGTAGTTGGCGGCAATCCAGCCCTCGCCCTTACTTGGTTTAAATCCGCAATTGCCGTACCGGAATTTCCTAATTCGTTGGCCGCCTCCGCATCAAGAAGCAGGACTTCTGCGTACCGGAGAATGTGCAGGTTTTTCTGGCAAAGGCTTCGGTTGGCTATATATACTTCAATTTGTTTTAATGTGACTCCCAAAGAACCGCCGGGCAAAATTTCACTGTGATATGCCTTATAATTGTAACGCGCGCTAATCCCCGCCATCGTCGGAACTACAAATCCGTCAAATAGAGTGTCCGGCGGGGAGGAAGCGGGCAAATTGATAATTGTCGCGGCCTGTCGCAAATCCCCCGAATCATAGGCTGCTTGCAAGCTGGTCGAGGGGGCATCGAATCCATATCCGTCGTCCCCCGATGGCTGGTCAAACCCAGGGTTGTTCCACGGCGTAAAGGGAGTGCCCATGCCATTATCCTGCCTGGCACCCTGGTATTCAACATAACCGGGTATCCCATAATCCGCACTGCCATAGATTCCTGTCTCAACCTCAAACACAGATTCCGCGCAATTGTCCCCCGCCTGCCTCCAAAGAATCGAATAATCGGGCATCAGCTGATATTGGCCGGAATTAATCACGTCCTGGGTTAGGCTATCTGCCTCCTGCCAGTTTTTTAAATAGACGTCCACCTTTGCTAATAGCGTTTCCGCCGCCCCTTTGGTTGCCCGGCCTACATCAGTGGCTGATTTTAATGGCAGATTGGCGACTGCATATTGCAGGTCGGGGACAATGGCTTTACTATATATGTCACCGGCAGTTGCCCTATGGTAGAAGCTGCTGTCCTGGTTCTCGGGGCCGGTCGGTACCGTAAGGACCAGCGGAACGCCGCCAAACATCCGGACCATGTTAAAATACAGGTATGCCCGTAAAAACCGCATTTCGGCGGTAGATTTAATGACCTGTGCCGCAGGCAGGGGCGAATGGGCGAGCCCGTCAATTGCAATATTGGTGCGGGAAATCCCCGCATAATAGCCGCGCCAAAGACCCGCTACGTAGGTGTTATCTGAAGTTATCTGGAAATTATCAATGTTCGCTGCCAGCGGCTGATCACCGTTGTAGCTACCCTTATCCGCATCATCAGACATGATATTGGTAACCGTTATAAAATAAATCCCATGAATATCATACTCGCCAAATTCAGACTGCGTGGGATCGGGTGTGATCAGCGCGTTATAGGCGCCGGTCACTTCATTAAGAGCCACCTGGGGGTCCGTCGAAGGCGATCCCTGGCCCTGGATCGGAACCGTCAGGAAATTTTTTTTGCAGCCCGTCATGATGCAGAATGAACCCAAAAGAATCAGCAATATATTTTTCATCTCGCAAGAATTATATTAAATAAAATTTTTTCATAGGTACTAAAGCGTCAAATCGAGCCCCGCGGCGAACGTCCTTGTCGTAGGGTAGGTTCCAAGTTCGATCCCCGCATTTGTCGGCGATGAACCCGGCAACTCGGAAGTAAACCCATTGTATTTTTTAATCGTAACCGGATTTTGCGCGTTGACAAATATTCGCAGCTTGGTGATCACCTTGGTGGATTTGACCAGTGGTGTGGGCAGCGTATATCCAAGCGTGATATTATTGATCCGGAAAAAGGTTCCCGAGGCTAGAAAATAAGAGGACGCAGGCAAATTGCCCGCATTGGCTGACGGCTGGGTATTTGATTTGTTTTGAGGTGTCCAATAGCTGGTCGCAATGGATTGTTCAACATTATCCTTTGCATCTACCCTCGCCTGCTGTTTTCCATTGTAGACCTGGTTGCCAACGTTGGAATAGAGGTCGAAGGATAAATCAATCGTCTTATAATTAATTCCACCCTGAATTCCGACATAGTATTGAGGCTGATAGGAACCGAGAAAGGCTGTGTCAAGGACGCCTTCTGAATCAAATTTATAAATCAGATCTCCAGGATTAGCATTTGGCTGCAGCATTTTTCCGTTCTTGTCAACATAAGCGTTTATTTGAGCCTGGCTTTGGAAAACACCGATGGCCTGCCTCATGAAGAAGGCCCCAATAGGATAGCCTGCCTTGGTTTCTGTCGTAAAGTACCCGTTGATATTTCCGTCAAAAAACGGAAGCCCTCCATTAAGATTTACAACGCGATTCCTGTTGAATGATATGTTTCCACCGAGATAATAAGTAATGTTTTTGCCAATATTATCATGCCAGCGTGCTGAAAATTCGAGACCGCGGTTGTCTATGGTCGCCGCGTTGGTCAGCACGTCTCCTGGTGCGATGGAGCTATTTGGATTAGCCTGGCTGCCGAAAGTACCCGGAACCTGGACGTAGATTAAAGCGTTGGTCACCTTTTTATCATAAATGTCCGCTTCGCCCGTCATCTTTCCATTGAGAATGGTATATTCAAGGCCGATGTCGGACTCTTTGGTTATTTCCCATTTAAGATTCAGATCTTTTATTTGGGGAACTATGGAACCCGTTGTGGCGCCTCCGCCCGTGTTCCCGCTATTGAAGAAATAGGGAATATTTGACAAAAGTGTTTGAACTGCCGCGTCGGACGGTATATTTGAATTTCCAAGTTCACCCCAGCTGCCCTTTATTTTCAAATACTGGAAGATATGCTGGCCCTGCATGAAATCTTCTTTTGATGCTACCCAGCCCACACTTGCACCCGGGAAATAACCCCAACGGTTAGCAGCAGAAAAAACTGAACTGGCATCCGCGCGGAAGTTTCCTGTAAAAAGATATTTGTCTTTATAGCTGTAGAATAATCTTCCAAAATATGAGTTGGTCGTATATTTTGTAACAGAACTCCCATTATACTGGTTATTCGCATCGCCATCCTGGATATACCATTCACTCGGTATCGGTGGAACCTTGTATCGGGATGCTGACGCACCCAGGTTGTAATACTCCTGTGCTTCCGTCCCTGCCAGGACATTGACCCGGTTGTTCCCGAAATCCCTGGTGTAATTGGCGGTATTGCTCCAAACCCAGCGGTAATATCTGTTATTAGCAACCGCAAGCGTGCTAAACGTCGCACCCTGGCTTCCGCCATTGACGTTAAAGAACGTCGTATCATTCGGATGCTGGTAAGTATAGGCGCGGTCCTCATTAAAATCAAGTTCACCGTTAAATGTCGATTTAAGAGAAAGCGCCTTGATAGGTCTTACTTCAACCCAGATATTCCCCTGGCCCTTGTTGTCGTGGCTAAGATCGTTGGTATTTTGAGCGTCCAGCACGGGGTTGCCGACATTTTGGAATTGCGAGGTATTTCCAAACTTACCATTGACCATGGCGGGTACCAATGGCGACGCACGATAAGCATCCTCTGTAATTCCGTAGGTATTCACATTTTGGGAAGTCTGGCTCGCAAAAGAAGCGGTGGTTCCTATTTTAATATAGGATGTAGGTGTAAACTCATTATTGAACCGGACCGTATATCTCGAATAATCATTAAAAATGATGATGCCTTCGTCGGTTTGATAACTCAGGCTCAGCGAATATTTATTCTGTTCGCTGCTGCCGGCGACTGAGACATCATGATTCTGATAGAAGGCATTGCGCAAAACCTGCTTGTACCAGTTGGTATTGTAGCCGGTGTTGCCTACCGGGAGCCCCAGTGTCGCCGCTTCCACGTAATTGATATATTGTTTGGCATCTGCCATGGGTACGACATGGGCTGCCTGCATAATGCCCATGTTTCCATGGTAGGTTACTTTCATCTTGCCGGATCCCTGGCGGGTGGTGATCAAAATGACGCCATTTGCACCCCTTACGCCGTAAATCGAGCAGGCTGATGCGTCTTTTAGTACATCGATCGATAAAATATCAGCAGTATTAATGTTGCTGATATCGTCAGTCCAAATTCCGTCCACAATCAGTAGAGGGTTTGCCCCGGCTAAAATTGATCCCGCCCCACGAATAATAACCTGGGGAGAACTGCCTGGCTGCCCGCTGCTAATTACCTGGACACCTGCAACCTTACCCTGTATGGCCTGGGTCGCTGTCAGTACGGGCTGTTTAATCAGATCGTCGCCCTTTACGTGTGCAACTGAGCCAGTGACGTCAATTTTCTTTTGAGTACCATACCCCACGACGACGACTTGTTCCAGAGGCTTCTCAGATTCCACCATTTTGACATTGATCACGGCCTGGCTGTTCACAGGAACCTGCTGCGTCTGATATCCAATATAGGACACCACAAGCGTACCGTTTTCCGGTACGGTCATTTCGAAGATCCCGGCATTATTTGTCGCCGTGCCTCGGTCCGTTCCCTTGAGGGTGATCGAAACACCGGCAAGCGGGTCGCCATTTTCGTTCGTAACTTTCCCTGTCACACGGATATCCTGGGTCGCAAGGCTGGAAGAGAGAATCACGATCAGGTTATTTTCAAGCATTTTATAGGTAAGATCTGTACCCGCAAACATTCCATTAAGAACGGTACCCAAATCTTCGTTCGTCGCATTGATGTTAACCCGTTGCTGCAGGTTCTTCAACTGATCATTATACAGGAACCGGTAATTGGTCTGCTTTTCAATGTGGCTTAATACCTGGTCGATTTGCACCTGGTCCAGCCTCAGGGATATTTTGTCCTGACCGTTTACGTGCGCGGAAGCTTGCAGCATTCCCGCCAGGATCAGTAGAAAAGTCAGCTTCATGATGGTTAGGGTTTTTGCAAATGTTTTGGGTTTTGATCTCACATCAGTCGTTAGTTCATTTTTCATGTTGGTCTAATCTTGCTTGTTTTCAATCAAAATTTCTGCGTCATAAATAGCTTTTCCGGTTTGATGTTTTCTCCAGGGTTTGATCATCTCCGCAGCTTAGCGGGAAATCACGATTTCACTGTCTTTCATGGAATATCTGAATCTTCCTGACAACTGCAGGGCATCAAGTGCCTGTTGAATGGTTTCTTTTTCAAAGGTGCCCGTAAAGGTCAAAGCTGCTATCTCCTGGTCCGAAAACCGAATGGTCACATTGTACCATCGCTCCATTTGCAGGGCCAATTGGCCGAATAATTCGTTTCGAAAGACAAGTTTGTTCTGAACCCATGCGGTTTCAATGATCGTGCTGTCCCGCTTGCTATAATTCAATTGGCTTATGGCAACTTCTGGATCAGGCGATTGCCCGGGAGATTTCGATTTTGGAGAATTCAAAGGTAATTCTTCATTAGCAATTATCAGCTTTTGGTTTGGTTTCAGGATTACTATTTCCTGCTGTTTGTTTTTAAAACTCACTTCCAGGCTACCCCTTACCAGGCTTGTCTCCGTTGATTCATTCGGATAAGATTTTACATCAAACGTAGTACCAAGCACCCTGATAATTATATTCTTGGTCTGGATTATGAAAGGTTTTTGCTTGTTCTTTACTACATCAAAAAAAGCTTCACCTGTCAGGTTAACGCCGCGAACAGTCTTTCCGTAATTCCTGTCATAGGTAAGTCTGCTACCCGAATTCAGCTTAACCTTCGTGCCATCGGGAAGCACGACGTCCGAAGTCGATCCGTTGTGGGCGGAATACTCGGTTAACCGTCCGATCGCAAGGAGGGCTACATCCCTTGCCTGGCTTCGGAATGGATAAAAGCGGGTATATATTGTTATTGCAAGTATAACCAGCAATCCCCCCATACCCAGGAGAGCAATCCTTATTCTGCGCGTTCTTTTCGAATTTGATGGGGACTCTGCCTCCTCGTAGTTTGTACGACAAAGCTTTTCCGCGTCAAAGTCGATACGCATCGCCTGCATGCGGGCTGTATGCCGGTCAAAAGCATTGGAAGCCGCCTGCCGGATCTGGTGGCGTTCATGTGACCAGAGGTCGATAATAATCTGAAGAGGATAATGCATGTCCGGATTCTCGCGCAGGAGTTCTTCGAGTTCCTTTTGTTCTACGAGCGACGCCTCACCAGAGAGCTTTTTTGCTACCAGCTTCCAAAAAAGTTTTTGATCCATGCAAATTCCTCCTGACAGAGGACAAACCGGACAGTCAAATCCCCCAAAGACTCCTAAAATTTATTTTGCTAGCTGACTACGGGTGAAGGAATGCTTTTGCTTAAATCGAAATTGACCGCTGCGGCGATCCGGCGTACGGCGATGGCAACCTGATTTTCAACGGTTTTTTCGGAAATTCCCAATATACCGGCAACTTCCCTGTAACGCAGGTTGTCTTCTTTGACCAGCTTGAAGATGATTTTGCAGCGGCTAGGCAATTCATCGATGGCGGCCTGGATCATCCCCACCATGTCGGCGGTAATCATGAGCTGTTCAGGATTAAAATAAATGCTCATGAATTGGTCCCTGAAATTTTCAATGTCATCACTGAGCAATTGTTTTTGCCTGTTTAGGTAATTAATCGCTGAGTTCTTAACAGACACATATAGGTAGACCTTGAGGTTCATGACGTCCTGTAAGTCCTTCCTTTTTTCCCATACTCGAATAAACACATCTGAAACGATGTCTTCTGCAGGCTGTTTAGCCTTAACCAGCGAGCAGGCAAAATGGAACAGGAATGAGTATAGTGACGTAAATAATTCGCGGTAGGCCAATTGATCATCGTGACGTGCGATCCTGTCTTGCAGTACTTTAATTCTTTCCGGTGCGACCATTAGTTCTTGTAATCAGCTCTGAGAAAAATAAGTCCAACTGTAAATATAGAATTCTCTGTCATGATTTGACAATTTTTGTTTTGGCAACGCTGCACCTTTTTCAAGGTAAAGGAAGAACCCATATTTTCAGCTTCCATTGAAATTTTATATTTTTGCACCCGCCAAAAAAAGGCAGGACCCTTAGCTCAGCAGGTTAGAGCATCTGACTCATAATCAGAGGGTCGCTGGTTCGAGCCCAGCAGGGTCCACCCATCAACCGGCAAAATGTTCGTCGAAGGTTGAAACTGAAATTTAGCAACGGCAGAGGGATACCAGAAAGACTTGCCCCGCAATCATCTGTTCTACCATTTTTTGCATCATGTCTTTAACTCTTTGTTAACTCGAAGGAAAATACATTTGTCACTCAAATAGAAATATGAAGAAGCTTTACGTGTTGGCGTTAGCCCTCGTTACGATAACAACTGCTGTCGCCCAGACGGATTCTGCCGCTAACCCGAAAAAGAAGGACTGGAGCAAAGTAAAACTTGGACGAAGAGCGAATGACCATTTTTTGGTTGAACTTGGTTATGACAACTGGGCAGGCACGCCGGATACAATCAATATCACCGGATTGTCCAGAAGTTTCAATTTCTATTTCATGTTTGACATGCCTTTCAAGACCGATCAGCGTTTCAGTATAGGCGCTGGACTTGGAGTCGGGTCAAGCAATATATTTTTCCACGATGAGTATGTTGACGTTTCAGCCATTGAAAGCTCCGGCGCCACGCTGGCATTTACCGACCAAACGGGAGGAAATCATTTTAAAAAATTCAAGCTCGTCTCGACGTATCTCGAAGTACCCGTGGAGTTGCGTTTTGCAGTTGACCCCGAAAATACCAACAAGAGCTGGAAATTTGCGCTCGGTGTCAAAACCGGGCTCCTGCTGAGTGCGTACACGAAGGCTAAGGATATGGAGAATAATGCCAACCAGGTGATCAATTCATACATACAAAAGGAAAGTTCCAAACGCTATTTCAATGGAGCAAGAATTGCCGGAACTGCCAGGATCAGCTATGGAGTTTTCGGAATATTCGGGCAGCTACAGGCGACCAGCTTTATTAAAAGTGGCGCAGGACCGGCTGTTTATCCATTCTCCATCGGGATTTGTCTCAGCGGCTTATAGCGGATATTTTTGATTCATTCCTTCAAAAGAATCCCCGCAATGATCGGGTGAGTCTTTCTAATTTTGCCCTTTGCTATATTTATCAAGGCAATCAAACCATTTGATACAAACCAACCATATCAAACTTCTCCACGAAAATGCCGTACTGGTCGGCGTCATTCGAAAGTCGCAGACGGAATTTGAAGTAAACGAATATCTTGAGGAACTTTCATTCCTCGCGGAAACAGCCGGCGCCAGGACAAAAAAAAGATTCGTTCAGAAGTTGCTTCAACCCGACAGCAAGACCTTTATCGGCAGCGGAAAACTTGAGGAGATCAAGAACTATGTGTCGAGCAGGGATATCCGCGTAGCCATCTTTGACGACGAACTTTCCGGTTCCCAGATTTCCAATATCGAAAAAATATTGAATATCAAAACGATTGACAGATCTGACCTGATCCTGGATATTTTTGCGAGCCGCGCCAAGACTGCCCAGGCAAAACTCCAGGTGCAGCTTGCCCAATATGAGTACCTGCTTCCCCGCCTGCGAGGAATGTGGAAGCACTTGGAAAGGCTTGGAGGGGGAATTGGCACGAGGGGGCCAGGTGAAACCGAAATCGAAACTGACCGTCGTATCGTTAAAGACAAGATCAGCCTCCTCAAAAAAAGACTTTCGGAGATCGATAAACAGGCTGCGACGCAACGTAAGGATCGTGGTGAATTTGTACGTGTGTCGCTCGTGGGCTATACGAATGCAGGCAAGTCGACCTTAATGAACCTGCTGAGCAAAAGCAAGGTTTTCGCCGAGAATAAACTTTTTGCAACCCTTGACACAACAACGCGGAAAGTTGTGTTCGATAATACTCCCTTCCTGCTAAGCGATACGGTGGGATTTATCCGTAAGCTCCCTCATCATCTCATCGAGAGTTTCAAAAGTACGCTCGATGAAGTACGCGAGGCTGATCTCTTGCTTCATGTCGTCGATCTATCGCATCCGAAGTATGAAGAGCAGATCGGCGTTGTCAATACAACGCTCCAGGAAATAAAAGCATTCGACAGGCCGACGATTCTTGTTTTTAACAAGAGTGACGCATATGACAAAAACACTTTCGATCCCTGGCTTGAGGAAGGTGTAAAGGGGGAGATGATGGCCGAGCTCGAAGCCAAATGGAAAGAAAAGGCGAACGGCCATTGCGTTTTTATCTCGGCGACTGAAAAAATAAATATTGACGAGTTAAGAAAAATCCTCCTTGGACAAATACGCGAGCTGTATAAAATCCGTTATCCATATAAAACCACCTACACCTCGTGAACAACAGAAAGTACCACTGGCATAAAGTATGTGAATCTGAAAATGACTTAAAGCTGGAGGAAAACGGGATTGGCGTTGTCGAGATAAACGGCAAGACTGTTTGCGTCACCCGGTTCAAAGGCGAGTGGTACGCTTTCCCTCAGTCCTGCCCGCATGCAGGCGCGCCGCTTTCACTCGGATGCATTGACGCCAAAGGATATGTGATCTGTCCTCATCACGGTTACAAGTTCAACATTCGAAACGGGAAAATGGCATTTGATGGGGGCTGTATTCTAAAAACTTATCCGACTGAGGTTCGCGCCGAAGGCGTTTTTATCGGGTTTAAAAAAGAGAGTTTTTTGAGCTGGCTTTAGTCCGAATTTCTTTTGTGAAGATGGATTTCACAGCCGAAATTCCTTATTTTTGCTGCCCTTAATAAATTCCTCCTTAGCTCAGTTGGTTAGAGCATCTGACTGTTAATCAGAGGGTCGCTGGTTCAAGTCCAGCAGGGGGAGCAGATAGTCAAGCACTTACATAATTTTTTTTAGTGGGTGCTTTTTTCTTGCATACAATTTGCATACTTTTTCTCCAAAAAAAGGCACAAATCGGAAAATATTCATACTGTCTCCTGCCGGATAAATTTTGAGAGGAGGCTATTAGTTTTGTTTCTTATTAACATCGTGTTCCAATAATTGAGATTTCGTTCTTGTATTTGTCTTCACTTTAAGTTTGTCAATAATCGCCAGAATAGTTCGTTCACTCAAATCCATAATTTTAGCAATTTCCCCTTCCCTCTTGTTAACAGAACTACAGCGTCCTCCTTAATGCCCATGGTTTCCCGGTCAAATAGATAAATGAACTGAATATATGCATGCCGGGAGGAGGTGATTTTAGACCTTTAACAAATTGTCTGCTTCATACCGGTACATTCTGCAGATTATAGAAGAATAATAGCCAGGGCGGATGCATAATGAAGGCTCTATGAGAAGAAAAGTACTTCTAAAATAAAATACTTATCAGGAAAGAAAGGTTATTCTAAGTTCATCTTTTTTAGCAATGCTTTGAACCTTGGTTCATTTCGTATAGGATCTAAGAATGGATCTACCTTAAGTCCAATCATCATTATTGAATGACTATCAAATCCGCGCTTTAACTGCCCTAATGCTTCATCAATATTTCCCTGGCTTATATAGAATTCCGCTACAAGTAAAGGGTCAATTTTAGTATAATCTTCTTTTGAAATCATCTGCAATTTATTTCTTGCCTTTTTTTTGTCTCCTGAAAATGAGTAAGCCTGACAAAGCAGAAGCGTGCCATTTACGCCAAGGTCGAATGATGTGGGTGGTAGTTTGGAATATGCAACAATTGCTTCGGAATACATTTCTTTTTGTAAAAAAGTATTTCCCAGATGCCAATAGGCGCTTAAGAATTTGGGACTTAATGTAATAGTTTTTTGGAGCTGGGTAATTGCCTGTTCATACCTTCTGGCGTGGTAATAATCTCTTCCCAAAACCATGTTTAGCACAGAAGAAAGAGGGTCCAGAGCCAGGGCCTTTTTTGTTTCGTTGATTCCTGCATCGATATTTCCTGTCAGAATTAGTACATTTCCATAATATTGATGTGCAATCGAATAATTGGGACCTTCCCTTATAATCTTTTCAAAGACCGCCTTAGCGCCTTTCCAGTCATAATCAAAATGTGATTGTATAAAGGCTTTGGTTGTAAGGGCTTCTGTAAGATTGCTATCCAGCATTAATGCCTTGTTCGTATAATCCCTGGCGATAGGTATTGCCTCCATTTGAGACAACCCTTTCTGGTTAAAAGTGTAGCAATCCGCCAAGCCGGCATAAGCAAGAGCATAATCGGGGTCTAATTCTAAAGCCCTTTTGTAATTTGATTCTGCACTGTCATAACTTTCTTTAGTTCTTTTGTCCCAAAACCAGCGCCCTTTGCGATATAATCGATAAGCTTCTGGGTTATCCGTATAGTTTTTGGTTAGATTCATTTTTTCTTCAGGTGAGAGATTCACCTTAAGTGCTGCAATTATTTCTGCAGTTACTTTTGATTTAATAGATAAAATGTCTTTACTGTCATATTCAAAATCATCGCCCCATAACCTTTTATTGGTACCTACTTCAACCAGTTCGGCAATAATATGAACTTTGCCCTCATGCCTTTCAATAGTGCCGGAAAGTATTGCAGCTACGCCTAATTCCTCAGCAATTTCTTTAAGGGATTTTGTTGTTTTCTTGAAACCCCTCACCGAAAACCAGGCAATCACTTTTTGCAATGAAGAAATTTTTGAAAGGTTACTTATAATATCCTGTGTGATACCATCAGAAACATATTCTTCATTATCGGGCCCTGCGACATTTTCGAAGGGCAAAACTGCAATTGTTTTTTCTCTTGAGAATCCAGATGTATGAAAAAAATTCTGGTATATAAAATATGAAACAGCTAATACTATTATTGCTGCTGCGGTTGTGATCCATTTATTGATTGCAGATTTTTTTTCAACCTCTTTCAATTTGCCAGTGAGCTCTTCTTTTTTAGGAACTTGTAATCCTTCATTGATTAACGCAAAAATTTCCATTGGCTCATCCACATTTTTGAAATGAAACCGGCCTACAGAAATACTCTTAAACTCCTGCTGATTTTTTATCTGTGTATTTATCTGGGAAGAAAATAGAATTGAGTTTGCAATACCGAGCGATTGCACCCGCGAAGCTACGTTAACCCCATCGCCAAAAACTTTATCATCTTCAAAAAAAATTTCCCCAACGTGTACGCCTATCCGTAATGGGACTTCTGGTTGCAGTTGAAATTTTTGCTGCATTTCTATTGCGCAACGTAAAGCTTCAGTAGCACTTCCAAAACAGCAAAGGCTCCCATCGCCGAAATCATTTAGAATCTCCCCTCTATGCCGTGCTACACATTCTTTCAAAACCGTTACATAGCGTTTATTCACGGACATTGCACCCTGCTCGTCCTTCTGCATCATAATTGTAGACCCAACTATGTCAGTAAATAAAATAGCAGCTAATTGGCGGGTTTGGTTTGGCATCAGAAAACTCAAACGGGATTAAGTATAAAAATACTTCCAATTTAACCCTATTTTTTTTATTAATAGTTAATACCATCCGGCCCGATAGAAATTGAAATTTCATTTTGGCATGGCCAGATTTGAAGCATTTAACTGTTTTTCCACTTCATGCCGGCATATTCTGCTGATCGGTAATTCATGCTTTGCAATTTCAATAAAATTGAGTTGTCAAAAGATTCAATGAAGATGGATTTGTATTTCAATGATTATGATCATAAGAAAATTTATCATTGGTCTTGGAGCGGCAACTATTTCTTGCAACGAAGATCAGATTCTTTGAATAATCCTCGGAACAAGTAAGAGCTGTCTCCTTTTAAAATCCGCGTCCAGACTGCTCAATTTTCCTTCCAACCAGTAGCTGTTTTCAACCAATGTTCAATTTAAGGTTGGAATGGAAGTATCCTTATCGGCTAAACTAACCCTTTTTATGAATTTAAAGATGATCGGAATGTCAGCGCCTTTAGCGGTCCTGGAACAGAGGAACTTTTACATGAAAAACGCTTGCCACATATGAATGTGGAAAATAAGCCTATTGCAAATGCGTGATCGATAAACTGAATATTTTCTGCAATGCTCACATACTCGCCCATGGAAAGGCGAAAGGAAACAACCAAATAGCTTAAGATCAAAGCTGGTTGAAACTATTAGACTATCAGCTTTAGCCTCGCTCCTTACGCTGGGCAGCCGGTTCTTATCCGACGAATCATATTTGGAGCGGTTTCAAGGACTAAACATTTGTCGCTTACCCAGCAATTTCTTCCAACTACCCTTACTTTCCTGCAAACTGGACAATGTGGCTGGCAAATGCTTCAAATGGGATATAGGTTTGTTTCATAAAATACTTTGAATTGATCACAAACTTATATCTCGATTGGTAGCTGTTCGTCGTCGCCGAAAGGTATATGTCATTCTAAAAAGCCCGTTTGTCTATTAGGCAAATCGGTAATATCCAAGCTATTCATATTGGAGCAAATATTATTGAGCCTTAAAAACGTTTTAACCAGATTATCTGTCCTACGATTGGGGTACACCATATTATGATGTTGAAATAAAAAAATTGGCTTTCCGGAAATAACTTATGTAAATAAGATTTAGTTGAATATTTAATAAAAAAATTGAGTTATGAAAAAGAACTATTTCTTAATAATACTCTTAAGTATTTCGGGATTATACTCTTGCAGAAAAAACAATGGCACTCTTACTAAGCCACAGGTGGTCAATGTCTATGTGGCGGGTGTTGAAAATAATGGATTATTTGATGTTGCAAAATACTGGAAGAATGGGATCCCTGTGAATCTTAGTGATGGTAATTCCCAGGCCTGCGCCAACTCGATTGTCGTTTCAGATAGTGATGTGTATGTTGCAGGATGGGTACGCAATAGCAGTACTCAAACCGCAATCGCAGTATATTGGAAAAATGGCGTTGCCGTAAATCTTACGGATGGTTCTCAGGATACTTACGCAACCTCCATTGGTGTTTCAGGAAATGATGTGTATGTGATAGGGACCACATACGATAATGGTTCTGTTCCACAGTCAATTGCAAAATTATGGAAAAACGGCAGCCTTACTAACCTGGGTGGTTATGTTGCATCAGGTCAGGGTCAAGTTGCTACATCTATAGCTGTATCAGGAACTGATGTGTATGTAGCAGGAAATACGGGTGTTTATTATCCAGGAGGAGTAAGTAATGGTATTGGTGTTGTAGGAACAGGTAATTCTCTAAGTAATGGTGGCGGTGGTGCAGAATATTGGAAAAACGGCAGCGTAGTGAATCTTGGTGTTCCTGATCCGCAAGATGAGGGTTATTGGATATACTCCATTGCGGTTTCAGGGAATGATGTGTATGTGGCAGGAACATGGGCAATTAAGTGGGAGCAAAGTGCAATATATTGGAAGAATGGCAACCTTGTGAACCTTTCTGAGCTCAATGATACTACTGCTGGTACTGCAAATTCAATCACTGTTGCAGGGAATGATGTATATGTGGCGGGGAGTAAATATTGGTATGATTCTACTAATAATTCAATTGCACAATACTGGAAGAATGGCACTCCTGTGACTCTTACTGATGTGTCTCACTTAGGTATTGCAAATTCAATTGCCGTTGCAGGGAATGATGTATACGTGGCGGGGGTTGAATATGCGATTGAGGATCTTAATAGTACGGGTCCTTCAATTGCAACATACTGGAAGAACGGCAATCTTGTGAACCTAACTGATGGTTCGAAGAATGCTGTTGCAAACTCTATATGCACATCAACCCAATAACTGATTTTACCAAAGATTCAAGTGTTTAAAAAATAATATAATTAGACAATGATATACTTGTTTAACCTTTTTGTCAAAACCCGAATTTATTTCTCAATATCAAATCAATCAGTTTACTATTTGAAAAATGGGAAAAGGAATTATTCAAAGGTTGCTATTGAGCTCAACCAAAATGGGTACGGGGCGAGGAAAGGAAATTTATTTACTCCGATGACTGTGAGACGGCTTTTTAATCCAGAACAGGTTCCATGAGCTATCCCCATAATCGGGCCTTTTTTTGCATTCATTGGCTAATTTTTTATGAAGACAAGACATTTTTATTTACAATCTTTTAAAAAATAGTCATCATGCGAATCAATAAATTTTTGTTTTTAGGTTTGTTCTTTTTTTGCAATTTGGGGATGCAGCAAATCTACGTCCAACTCGACTACTAATAATAATACTACAATCCCGAGTAATATTGTGGATTTCAGACCTACATCAGGTGATTCAGTCTTACAATTAACTTTAAGTACTTACGACCCAGATTCGGAATACGTCAATTTGTACTATTATGTTTTGGAGTTCCATCCAGGTAAGGGTTCCCTTGATTATCATTATTTGTTATGTTCATGTATAAGGTATCAGTTGGCTATCTTTTCAAAGTTGTAAAGAAAAACAAAGAAGAAAAGACAAAATGATATAAACTTCCAAAAGAAGATATTAAGGTTGAAAAATGTCAACCTACTCAAAACAATATCAGTTTATTAACTAAACTAACAATCATGAAAGCATTTTCTTTGCTGACATTCGCACTTATCATTTCGCTTGCATTTTACAGTTGCAAGAAAAGCAGTGCAGGTTCTACTAACCCTACGGCGAGTAGATGGACTTTAAATGGCATTTCTTATAAAGGAGATTCTTCCTATTATGCCACTATCGATAGTGTGGGTATCGATAGTGCGGGCTATTTTGCAGGTGGTACTGAATTGATCTCAATGGATGCAGGTGCTATTGACGAAATCTATCTTGATTTTGGCAATACGCCTACTGCAGACACGACCTATACAGTAATAAGACCTGAAGAAATCACGAGCACTTCACAGGTTGTACTATTAGTTGTTAAAACTGCAGGCAGTGGTTTTATATCTACAGGTGCAGGACACGTTCAAGTAAAAGTAAGTGTTTCGGGAAACATGGTAACAGCTACCTTCGCCAACGTTCCAGTTGAGAATAATGGGACACCAGAAATGGTTTCAGGAACAATAGTGGCAAAGCCACAATAATTTCTTAAACAAAAATAATACAGCTTTTGTCCGGGCGGGATTCCTGCGCTGGAAAAAATGATTGTGTTATCATCAACAATCTACGCTTCAATAAAAGCTCCATAAAGGCATGTCGTTGCAGGAAGTAACACAAGGATGAGTGGGTAAAAATGCAGGGTTAAACAAGTATGTCATTGTAGAACTAGGGGGATTGCAGATATGCGTTAGGACGAGAAACATCCAATTGTCCAGAAAAACCTTCTTAACAGGTGCAAAACCATGCGCGGAAGTATTCAAAAAGAACCCATTTAATCAAGTATGATCCGACAATAAGAAGTGTCTACTTCTATCAATATCAATCCCATAAATAAATCTTAAAGTATTTTCAAAGTTAGAAAAATCCGCTCCACACCAATAAGAATAAAATGGTTTTCTGTCAGAATTACTTATTTGACAGACAATGGTTTAATTCAAAAATAATCTTCAAATCCTCCTTTATTTGGTTCAAACTTTTGATAGTTTGAAAAGAGCATTACTGGGATGCCCTAGCGAATTATTTTCAATAATGGTCAATAACGGTAATGAACAATCGTAAACGAAGAAATTTTGTATTTAACGAATAAAAAATCATTTTAACCTACCAATAGAATCACATAAATTAGATGTCTAAACTTACAAATATGAAAAAGTCCTTTATGGTTAGCCTGTTGATCGCCATGAGCTGTGGAAAACTTTTTGCGCAGGACAGCATGAAAAATATGCAGGATTATATGACGCCCGGCGAGGTTCATAAAATGATCGCAAAATACGATGGTACCTGGAATTCCGCCGTTTTGGTGTGGATGAAGCCCGGTGCTCAGCCAATGTCCAGCAAGTCGGTTGCGGTCAATTCCATGATATTGGGCGGCCGTTACCAACAATCAAAAATAACGGGTGATTATGGCGGAATGCCATTTGAAGGATTCAGCCTATTGAGCTACGATAACGCGAAAAAAGTCTTTACCAGCACATGGCTTGATAATTTCGGTACAGGCACCACGACCTTAGAAGGTACATGGGACGGCGCTTCAAAAACGATCACGTTTAAAGGTAAAATGTATGATCCAACGAGCGGCAAGGATACGGAAGTGAAGGAAACTTTACAATTTGTTGACGACAACACGCTCAGATCCCAGATGTTTGTGGAAACAGGATCAGGGGAATTTAAAACGATGGAAATAACTTCCAACCGGGCTAAATAAC
>JAJPJP010000303.1 GCA_021324175.1 Chitinophagia bacterium | reverse complement strand
CGCAAACAAGAGCTTTTACAAGAAATTTTTGTCAACTGAAGATACCACCGAGGGCTTCCTGCTTTATGATTTAGGAAACGGCCAATGGAACATACCAAAACTTCGTCAATTGCTGGAAGAAATCGTTCAAAAAGATTCAAGTTTTGAAGGTTTTGAAGTGGAGCGCGATTTTCCGGGTCTTGGCAAAAAGACTATGCTTCTCAATGCACACCGAATTATCAGGCCTTCACACAGGGAGGAATTGATTCTTCTTGCCATATCGGATATTACCGAACGAACGAAGGCAGTAGAACTAATGATAGTGAATGAGAGGGCTTTAATAGATACGAACCGCAAGCTGGAGTATTTTATTAAAACTGCCAGCCATGAATTGAAGACGCCTATAACATCCATGAAAGGTTATATTCAGCTAATACTGAGTTTAACAAAGGCGGCTGAACGTCCTTCTCCGCTTATCAGGTCCTCGCTTGAGAAAGTTGAAAAGCAGGTACAAAGAATTATCAGATTAGTAAGCGGTCTTCTCGACATGTCGAAGTTCGAGTCCGCAGTCCTCGAATTGGAGAGGACCAAATTAAATCTCAATTCCCTTGTCAAGGAAACGATCGAGGAAATACTTTATATCCACAAAACAAGACATGTAAAAATTGACGAAGATGGCGAGTATGAACTTTGGGGGGACCCGGATCGCCTGGGCCAGGTCATCAGCAATCTTTTAAACAATTCTATCAAGTTTTCCCCTGTGGATACTCAAATTGAAGTTAAAATCAGCAAGCACGAAACCAATGAAGTTGCAGTCAAGATTTGCGACCATGGCATCGGAATCGAGAAATCCGAACAAATAAAAATATTCGAAAGATTTTACAGAGCGGAAGACAAACACCAACAAACCTACCCTGGTTTTGGACTAGGGCTATATATTGTCAGTGAAATCCTGAAGTCGCATCATGGACGAATTTGGGTAGAAAGCGAAAAGGGGAAGGGATCAACATTTACGTTCACGCTTCCGGTTGAAAACAAGAAAGCCAATCGAAAGCGAATCTAGTGAACTATTGACACCAGCAGCACAGATCGCGATGATGATCCTGCCGACCTTCGGACAAACAATCGAAGTAAGCTTTTTTTAAAAGGGTTAGCTGTCGAATGCAGGTGTGATTATTTCCCGGACAATTGCCACAGTTTTTACCTTTGTCAATATTTTCCCCATTAATGAGCACTAGATTTATTATTAAAACAGCCGGGCTAATTCTTATCACGTTGGGGCTCCTTATTTCCGCAGCAGGCCATCCGGCATCTGGAATCGTTGTAGATCAGCTGGGGAATATCTATTTTATCTATACCGGGCACGGCGTCATCAAAATTGCAAAGGATGGCAAACTGACTTATATCCACCAAAATACTGACGGGCATTGGATGTGCCTGGACGAGCGCGGCGTTTTTTCAAGAGCAAAGCCGAAATATTTTGAAAGAATTACTCCCGATGGCGCCACACCTGCCATCATATTTGCCGGCGGAGGTTCGCCCATTGTGGTAAGCGGAGATGGAAACTTTTATTATTGTGGCGGACCCAATAGAGATTTGAATCCAGGAGCATTGACTGTTGTTCGCGAAACGCCCCAAAACGAGCAAACATTCTTCAGCCCGCATTTGGAAGATACCTTAAGCAAACTTGATGATGGCATCGCAGGACTTGCGGCCGGACCAGATGGCTCCTTGTATATCTCATGCTGGAATTCTCTATTAAAGGTGACTCTTGACGGGAAAGTAAAAATTTTACTTCACCCTGTTGCGGTAACGGATTGCGATGATGATCCCGCGGACCATCGGGCAAGCAATCGAGGTAAGCCTTTTTTGAGAGGGTTGGCGGTCGATTCGGCGGGAACGATTTATGCAGCAGCAACCAGTTGCCATTGTCTTCTAAAAATATCGCCTGAGGGAGAGATTAGGACGATTCTAAAAGCGGATCGCCCATGGACTACCACGGGCGTTGCAGCAAGGAATGGTGAAATCTATGTGCTGGAGTACACAAACGCCAACGGCCCTGGAAAAGAAGGGTGGTACCCGCGTGTAAGGAAAATAGATCGGCGCGGGAACGTTACTACAATTGCTGATCTGTCACCAAAAAGGAATTAATTCCGGAAAGCAAGCAAAGGAAAGCCGTGGTTTTTCATGCCAGCTTCTTTTTCCCGGGTACAATTGGGCGTAAAATGGGGGTTGGGAGATCGAACGGTTAGTTTCATTTGGAAGAGGAGAAAAAAAATGCCCGTGCAACTTTGTATTTGTACCAAAAAATAATGCGGAATGTAAAATTGGATGAAGGTGTCTTCATTTTTGCGCCATCGCAGCTATGACCAGATGTTCTGATAATGAGTCAGTTTGAAAGATTTGCTTATGAGGATTAAAAGAGCTAACTTGACTCCAATTACTTGATTCTTATATTTCTGCCAACCACTCATTTTACATCGGCAAAATCTGGCTCACACTAATACGACAATCATTTAAGGTTCCGAAACAAATTTTCCTCACGAAGACTCAATTCATGATTGTCAAAATCGATTCAATGAACATCATCAATTCATTGCGAACCGGCTACATTGTCTACCAACGCGAAAACGAAAAGTATCTGGTCGATACAATAACCAAAACCCATATTTTCCTGTTCCTGTTTGGAGTCGGACTAAGGGTTAAAACCATTCCTGTGCCAGACATGCTGCGAGACAACTGGCATTTAGAAAAGCCGGAGACAGTCGGAGCCGCTTAATTAAGGCGGCCGTCCACTTATGATTTTATGCGGATATCATAAATAAAATCAACAACGGATACGATTTGGTCGAGTCAATTCTATTAGTCTGCATCCGCTAAGAATAAACCCCGTAATCAATTCGTCCAATGATATTCCTGACTTCTTCGCGGCCAAAAAGGCTGCCGGCGACGTCAACAGGAGCCTTACCGCCCAGAGCACAGTTCGGGCTCGCCATCCATTCGTTAAAGCGCCGTTGATCTCCAAAGACTTCAAAGCCAAACGAATAAATATCGGCTAGCCCAACGATACGTTCGCTGAGTGTTCTGCCATATTTTTGCCCACGCTTTTTATTGATCAAGGTAGCTTTGGTAACCGAGAGTGTACTGGCCAGTTTTTCATAGCCTAAACCCGCCTTTGCCTTCATGATCTCGAGAGATTTTTTGCTGATCCCCGCCCGGGCCATATTCATTTTTTCAAAAGCGGTCATATGGCTTTCAGGCTTACGCCCAATCACGACATAACGCTTCGCATTTGTTGACTTTTTCGATTCGCTTTGGTGTACTGCGCGGCGGTTAGTGGCGGGAGATCCGGTCCCCCCGATGGCCATTTCAAAATCGCCATCCTGTGCAACCTTGTATTTTTTCCTTTTTATTGGCATGGTAGGGTGCCACTTTATTGATTCAATCCTGCACGAGGCCAATGACGTTGCCATCCTTGTCTTTTGCACTTGCGATCATTCTGCTGCCTCCAACATTTTTTACATCTTGCACGATTGAGGCGCCTCCATCAACGAGAATTTGCAGGCTAGTCTGGATATCATCAACTTGATAGAACGCGGTTGCTACTCCTTCGACATTGCCGGGAACTAAACCGATATCCTGATCGTTCACTTTGAAACCCACATAATATGGCTGTTCTGCATATGGATCAATGCCCAGGAATTTGCGGAAAGTGGCTGTGGCATTCTTGATATCCTTAACAGGATAAATCGCAATTTTTATACCCTTGTTCATATACCTTATTTTATTTTCAAGTTGGGGATGTTACCCTAATGACATACAACACTCAAATTTATTATTTTGCTCTGAAAATTTCAAAAATGCGGGATCAATATTCACTTCAATTGGCCATATCAATTGCTGGTTTAACCTGGCCGCGGTGACAAGTCGTGCAATTGACAATCGGATTCTGATTTTTCAACTCTTTGATTGTACGCAAATAATTTAGAATTACAGGTGACATCGCAGCCATTTTTCGCGCGATTTCCTTTTCGGGTTTGCTGTCACGGTCCCAAGAACCGATTTCATGGCAGTGTCCACAACTAACGCCCAAAGCAACGCTCCATTTGTTCATGATCTTCGGAAGAAGACCGGCGTTAAAGCCCCCTATATATTTCAAATTTTTGTAGACGTCCTCAGCCTTGTCATTCTCCCTGCCTTTTATCATTTGATTTACCTCGTCGATGTGTTTTTGCCTGTCAGCCGCAAGCGAATCTTGGAAATCTTTGACCCCTTCCCGGCTGATTTGATTTCGGAACAGACCGAATGAACTGGATGCCGCTGCTGAAAGCAGGAGGCAACCTGCAATCACTAACTTAAGCATGTCTATTGATTTTAGTTTTTATTCAAATGCGCATTCCAAGCCACAAATTTTTTTAAATGAAGCATCCTCCATCAACCCGCCATACGTGATATTCCGCGATCCGATCCCAATGATCGCGTTCATTGCTTCGGCAACGGTGTCGCGCCTTTTCTCACTAATTATCCTGTTTATCTATCTGATCAATGATTTCTTTGGCGAGAGATATTGCCTGTTGATATTGTTCCGAATCATTCGCAGTTACTGCCAATATGGTCTCAAGCCGGGATTTGAACCTTGGGTCAAGAAAAATCACTTTATAGTCGCGGCCGGCATTGTCGTTCCAGAAATCTGTTAATTTCAGCACTTGCTCTGCATTTATTTTTTCAGCTTCTAAAATATCCGGCGCGAGCTCCTGGTAATATTTAAGAATATGCTTTTTCAGTTCTTTGTTTTCAATTAAACCAATTTTTCCGCTGGATTTGAAACCCTCATAGTTCCCATTACTGATTTTTGTTGTTCCGACACTTGAGGAATAATGAAGAGAACCATTCAATTTTGCGATACTATCCAGTCCGTGTTTATCCAATTGTTCAAGAATGCGAAAATTATCAATATTTTTTTGCAGTGAATTGTTGGTTGATTGCATACTTCGGATGTCGTTGTTCAAATCCTCTTTGAGATCCGACAAAAACTCTCTGACTTCTTTTTGTTGTTGCCTGTGTTCGCTCCAGCCGTGCAACCAAATCGAGAGAGTGACCGCAAAGACAATTATCAGTACCTCGGCGATAATCTCTATCGCTTTTTCAATCAAAGCCTTATTTTTATCCTTTGCGGTGGTGAATATTTTCTTGGTATGCTTTATTACTTCGTCCTCCATATCTTCCTGGTAATTTATGGCTATTTCGGAGACCAAATGTAAGTTACACCGTGTTCTTCTTAACTAATCGGGAATTGTCGATTGTGATATACTACCTGTTATCCGGGCGACATTGTCTGAGTATAAGTTTTCTGGGTTGCGACGCAAGTTGAAATTTATTCGTAGAATCGGTGCATTTCATTATTCCTACTCACTCCGTAAGCTTTTCAGTGGATTCGCTATAGCCGCTTTTATTGCCTGAAGGCCCACTGTTGCTAACGCGATCATAAGAGATAATAAGCCTGTCACAACAAAAATCCACCATTCCATTCCGATTCGGTAGGTATATCCTTGAAGCCATTTGCTCATGACGTACCAGGCAATGGGCAGGGCAATCATAAATGCGATGACAATCAATTTTAAGAAATCTTTGGACAATAATGTTGTTATATTGACAACGCTGGCGCCAAGTACCCTGCGCACGCCAATTTCTTTGAACCGATACTCGGCAGTATATGCGGCCAAAGCAAATAAGCCAAGACAGGAAATGAATATCGTAAGCCCGGCAAACAAAGAGGTCAGTAGGCCTGTTCTCTTGGTATCTTGAAACTTCCTCGCATAGGTTTCATCCGCAAAAAAGTACGAGAAAGGATATTGCGGGTTAAACTCTCTAAAGACTTGTTCTGCGAGCTTTAGATCTTCCGAAATCGGCTTTTCGGGGTTCAGTTTAATATGCATGACGTTAAACCAACTGGCAGGGCCATTAATCATCATTGGCTGCACCGATTCAAAGGGTGACTCCATTACAAAATCCTTTGTCACACCGACAATTTGCCAATGCCTGTCGCCTTCATTGATGATCATGCCAAGAGGGTTTTGCAGACGCATCTTTTTTACAGCTGTTTCATTGAGCATTACGGCGGTACTATCTCCCGGGTAATTTTTTATGTCAATATCACGACCCTGTAATAATTTCACGCCCATCGTCTTTACAAAGTCGGCATCAGAACTTGTTCTTACAAAATCAAGTTGACTGTCCTCCGTCGTGCTGCCATCCCAGGAAAAACCCCGGGAATCGCTGAAGTGCTGTGTAATCGGGCTCATCGACTTGGTAACTCCGACTGCCGCTCTGCTATTGAGCAATCCTTCTTTGATGAGGTCATAGTTTTTGTACATATTCCCTTCCATAAATGAGATAAGAAGATTATTGTTGTTATAGCCTATATCTCTGGATTCTGAATATTGTATTTGTCTTTCAACAATCATCGTGCTGATGATGAGAATGATGGCAAATGTGAACTGAACAATAACCAATATTTTACGTGGGCTTACCGAAGCTTGACCTGAACGGAAGACACCTTTCAGGACTTTTACAGGCTTGAAAGAAGATAAAAAAAATGCAGGATAGGATCCTGCGAGAAGCCCTGTACATAAAACAAATGCGACGCCGGCTAGCCAAAAATATCCGTTTGAATAATCCAAATGCAACTCTTTATTGACGACCGTGTTGAATCCGGGAAGCACGAGCTGTACAAGGATCAAAGAGATAATCCCGGCAATCAACGCAAGCAAAATGCTTTCTGTGATGAACTGTCCAATCAATCCTCGTTGACGGGCGCCGACCACTTTTCGTATACCTACTTCTTTTGCTCTTTTTTCACTCCGCGCTGTACTCAAATTCGTAAAGTTGATGCAAGCGATGAGCAAAATAAATATCGCGATAAATCCAAATAATCTGACTGTCTGAACCCGGCCTCCAACCAGCTGACCATTATCATTTTTTGAATACAGCCAAACTTTTTTCAGGGGCCAACTGAAAACCTGCGCAGCCGATGGATTGGCTGTGCCTTTTGTGTGATCAATAGCAATAGATCTGATCTTTTTATCAAATGCCTTCTGCGATACCTGGGGTTTTAGCAGTATGTAGGTTGAGACAGAGTTATCGTTCCAATCGTCGTCATCCCATTTTATCTTGCTCAAAAAACTCCAGGGTATCAGGCAATCAAAATCAAAAGCCGTATTGTTTGGCAGATCCTTTAAAACCCCGGTTACTGTAAAAATATGACCCGTATCCACCTTGATGGTCTTTCCGATTGCTGAGCCATCACCAAATAGCTTCTTTGCAAATTTTTCTGTAATTACAATATAGTTAGCATGCCTAAGTGCTGTAGTTGCGTTTCCCTCGAGTAGGGGAAAGCTGAATATCTTTAGAAAGCCGCTATCGGTAAAATAGCAATCACCGTGGAATTGCTTTTCGCCGACAGTGAATAGAGGTACTCTAAACTCTGTTCGTGCTATATCTTCCACCTCCGGAAATTCATTTTTAATTGCAGGCCCCAGTATTTTTGGCGTGCTGCTAGCAGCAGTTAACTGACCGTTGAATTTGTCTCTGTTGAACAATAAATATATACGATCCCCTTTGGCATGAAACCTGTCATGGCTTATTTCATTGTCAATCCACAGAAATATTAGGATAGCACTTGCCATTCCTACAGCCAGGCCGGCAATGTTAACGACTGAAAAGGTTTTTCTTCGTGTCAGATTTCGCCAGGCAATTTTAAAATAATTAGCTAGCATCGGTAATCTTATTTGATTCCCGATTGAGCAGTCAAATAGTATTCCACTTTTGCAGGGTTTGATTTACACGGATTTAGCCTAAATAGTGTACGAAGGCGTTCGTTTTTGATACATCTGGTGTCCTGTTTTGCACATGCTTTGGCTCATCGGGCATACCGATTTTTGGATTTCACTGGACATTAATTATCAATAAAACCATTTTTTGGCATGCCTCTGGCATCATCACGTCAAAATGAATTATGTATAAGCACGTAGTATTTTCAGGGGTCGCATTACTGGCGGCGTTATTCGTTATTCCTGGCGCATCGGCCCAAAATCCCAAATCAGGGGAATTGTATAATACGATTTTCCATATGGACAGCGTCTACTTCAATGCTTACAACTCCTGCGACATGGAAACGCAAGCGGCGATCTTCGCGGATAGCATTGAGTTTTATCACGACAAAGGCGGACTCGAGACATCAAAGAAGGCACTCTTAGCTGCCATAAAAGAAAACATTTGCGGAAAAGTGACGCGCGTCATGGTCAAAGGAAGCGCTGAAGTTTATCCAATACCCGGGTACGGCGCCGTCGAAATCGCTCTTCACCAGTTTATCAATCATGCCGAACAGGATCACTTATCGGCGCCGGATAAATTTGTCGTAATCTGGCGACATAGAGATGGCAAATGGCAGATCACCAGGGTGATTAGCTTGCATGCGGGAAATTGATCAATCATCGTTCAAACATGAAGTAATTTTGGTAGTGACGCATTTTGAAATTTGATGCTTGACCGAATAAGTAAAAGATAGTTGTATCTTTACTGCATGGCTAAATCAAAATTACCGAAAGATGTAAACCAACGTGCTGTAATGTTGGCTAAAATTGCGACTGGTGAACAAGAACCGCCGAAAGAAGAAACTGACCTGATAAAACTTGCTGCATCTGCTATGGGTCGCAAAGGGGGCAAGGTCGGGGGTAAAGCACGAGCAGCAAAACTATCCAAAAAAAGGCGCAAAGAAATTGCGAAAGCTGGTGCTGCTGCACGATGGAAATCTAAATAGAACTGATAATATCATCATTATTTCTGAATATTTCCATTTGCTGAACTGTTTTACTAAACGGCTCACCGTAAACTTTAGCCAACTTCAATCTGTATTCATATAAGTCATTCGAAGATGTAGCCAATTTAATTGCAGTTTTAATGATATTCCTTACTTCCTCATGGCAATCTTTTGTAACAAGCTGACAGTATCTACGCAAGCTGAAAAAAATGAAAAAAGCGATAATAATATTGATTATGGTGACAACAGGATTTTCTTCCTGTAAACAAGGCAGTAGATCAACGCCGGATACTGTTAATACAGAAACCTATAATTCGGTAAGGAATTATGAGTATGCCGATTCTATGG
>JAJPJP010000301.1 GCA_021324175.1 Chitinophagia bacterium | reverse complement strand
TTCCGATAAAATAATATTCTATTCTCGCATTCCTGACACTAAATTGAATTTCGCTATTTTTGGATTTTGGATTTTCGTCAATCCACATGGCAAACAACAATCCTGCAAAACGAATTGCTCTGTACGGCTCAACCGGGTCGATCGGAAGACAGGCCCTGGAAGTGATATCCCGGCACGCCGACAAATTTGATGTGACGGTTTTAACGGCACAGCACAATGACGAATTATTGGTCAAACAGGCATTACAATACAAGCCAGATATCGTTGTCATTGGCGATGAAAAAAAATACGCCAGGGTCAAAGAAGCGCTTTCCGGGGAAATGATAAAAGTGTTTGCCGGCGAGTCAGCATTGGAAGAAACTGCAGCGCTTGACGTTTATGACATGATGTTGGCTGCAATCGTCGGCTTTGCAGGTCTTAAACCGACGATTCGCGCGATTGAAATGGGCAAACCGATTGCTTTGGCCAACAAGGAAACGCTCGTGGTTGCAGGTGATCTGGTGATGAGCAAGGCGGTCGCCAACGTTGCTCCCATCATTCCCGTCGATTCTGAGCACTCGGCCATTTTTCAATGCCTGATAGGCGAATCTCGAAACAAAATTGATAAGGTCATTTTAACAGCTTCCGGCGGTCCTTTTCTCGGGAAAAAGCCCAACTTTCTGGTGAATGTAAAAAGAGACCACGCCCTGCAACACCCAAATTGGAAGATGGGTGCAAAAATTTCGGTCGATTCCGCAACTTTAATGAATAAGGGGCTGGAGATGATAGAAGCCAAATGGCTTTTCAATTTAAGACCTGAACAGGTGGTAATAACGATTCACCCCCAAAGCATCATTCATAGTATCGTACAGTTCGAAGATGGAAGCATGAAAGCTCAAATGGGTCTGCCCGATATGAAACTGCCTATACAGTATGCGCTCGCCTTTCCCAAAAGACTGCCAAACGATTATCCCCGATACAACTTTAAAAAACCGAACACGCTGACTTTTGAGGAGCCCGATCTTAAAACCTTCCGCAATCTTCCTCTGGCCAGTGAGGCTTTGTTCAAGGGAGGCAACCTTCCATGCATATTAAATGCGGCAAATGAAATAGCAGTCTATGCTTTTTTACACAACAGAATTGGCTTCCTGGAAATGACAGATCTCATTGAGAAAACCATCCAGCGAGTGCATTTCATTGAAAAGCCTACGCTGGACGATTACTTTGAAAGCGATGCAGAGGCGCGTAATTTTGCCGCTTCCTTAATAAAATTGTAATTTTTACGTTTGGTATTAATCATCACGGACTTATAACAGAAATTCGCAACCTGAAAAAGCATTATGACACTTTTAACTGATTGGGCGCTAGTTGGTAGCAAAGCAGCACAATTGATCCTTTCCCTTTCGATAATCGTAATCCTCCACGAATTAGGGCATTTTGTTCCCGCCAAATTATTTAAATGCCGAGTTGAAAAATTCTTTCTTTTTTTCGACCCATGGTTTGCAGCTGTTAAAAAAAAGATTGGAGATACCGTCTATGGAATTGGATGGCTGCCGCTGGGTGGGTATGTGAAGATTTCCGGGATGATTGACGAAAGTATGGATAGGGAGCAAATGAATTTACCCGCGCAACCTTGGGAATTCAGGAGCAAGCCGGCCTGGCAGCGGCTTATTATTATGATTGGTGGCGTGACAGTAAATGTCATTCTGTCTTTTGTTCTATATGGAATGATCCTCTTTGTATGGGGCGAACGAAAGGTACCGATGAACAGCCTTCGCAATGGGATAGCGATCACCGATAGTATCATGTATGACTTGAAGTTTAAGGATGGGGATAAAATCCTGGCGATAAACGGTGAGCCGGTCACCTACTTTGACGATCTGACAAAGAAACTCATATTGGGCGAGAATGTAACTGTTGAGCGCGACGGCAAGACGCAGACCATCACGTTACCAGTGAACTTAATCGGCAAACTGGTAGAAAAGAAGCGAAGCGGAAATCCCTTATTTATCCCCAGAGTGCCAGTAATCGCAGACGTTGTCCCCGACACTTCAAATGCCGGAAAAGGGGGCTTAAAGCAGTATGATCAGGTCGTAAGCATCAACGGACAGCCCGCGGTCTTTTTTGACGAGTATAAAAATGTGATTGATGACAATAAGGGAAAAGTAGTCCGCATGGTCGTCAAAAGGAATGGTCACCTGGATTCTCTTCACGTGCAGGTCGGCAACGATGGCCTTACGGGCTTTCTTCGATTCGTTGATGCCGAAAGTTTGGACAGTATGGGTCTCATCAAGATTGAAAAAAGGCAATTCGGTTTTTTTGAATCTTTTCCTGCAGGAATAAAACTGGCCGGAGAAACATTGAAAGGTTATATTGACCAGTTTAAGAAAATTCTTTCTCCAAAAACAGAGGCCTACAAAGGTCTTGGCGGCTTCAAAGGCATTGGCTCGATGTTCCCTAGAGCCTGGGACTGGCAATCATTCTGGACAATTACAGCATTTTTATCCATTGCGTTGGGCTTCATGAATCTTCTTCCAATTCCCGCACTGGACGGGGGTCATGTTTTGTTTACCCTTATAGAAATCATTACAAAACGAAAGCCAAGCCAAAAATTCCTTGAGTACGCGCAGGTTGTTGGAATGGTCCTATTGCTGGCGCTTTTGCTTTACGCAAATGGAAATGATTGGTTTGGCTGGGGAAGAGGGAAATAAATGGGCGGGGCTTGGGAAGGTGCACTTTTCTTACACGAAAAATAGAGTTACTTTTGCCCGCAAGAGACCTGCGGTCTCGCGGGGGTGACTGGTTTTGACAGCATAGATCTTTGAAAGTGTAAGCATGCCGTGCGTTGGATAGTTAGCACGATAATCTGAATTTCCAAAATTCAAATGGCAATACTCAGTATGCCATGGCCGCTTAATCAGTGATTAGGTAGTCATTTGGGCCGCGTTGAGCCGGTGTTCCTGCTTCCAAGCTCCGCCGCCGACTCAAATCAAATGCAGGATGCTGCTGCAAAAGGCTGTGCTTGCAGCAAAAGAATATGCAGCTAAGCAGCAAATTGGTTTGTTCAATTCCTGTTTGCTGCCGACAAATAATTTTGAACTAAGCATGTAGAAAGCTTTTGAAGATGATGTTTGGACAGGGGTTCGACTCCCCTCACCTCCACTTAAAAATATATAAAACCATGCAAATCTGTGCAAACCATTCCGTAACAAAATTCAACTTGTTACGAAAATTGCAAACAGATGTAGGATTTTGCATGATTTTGGTGTAATCTCAGACATATCCCGCTTTTGAGATATTTTTCACTCTTGCTGATTTCGAGGCCGAGTACATCGCAATACACTTTGAATAATACTTCAGCCAAGCCAATTTTCACTCACGGAAAAAAGTATTCTTCTTATGGAACTACTTGACGTCCGTTTTTCTTATTGTTGCCGATTTAGCCATACGAAAAGTGATGGACTTTCTCCAATCGTCTTAAGGATAGTTTACCGTAACCAGCGTAAAGATCCAGTTACTGTTATTCCCGGGAAAGATCTGATTATACGCGTAAATGGTGGATGAAAACGTAATACATTCACAGACATATTTAATCCTAAAAAAGTTTATTGGAAAAATTATTTTCCCCTTTTTCCTGGCATCAAATTACTTACGCATGACTGTGATATTTCGATCTTCACTTATTCGCGCCCGAGCTTTTTTAGCATTTTGGCATGCTCGAGCACGGCGCGCAGAAAAGTAGGTTGTGTATGATAAGGCAATCCAAAAGCTGTGATAACAGATCGTACAATGGGAGAAAGTTTGCGATAGTGAACATGGCAAATCCCTGTAAACAAATGATGTTCTATTTGGAAATTTAATCCGCCGATGAACCAGGATAAAAATCGATTATCTGGAGCGAAATCCGTTGTGTTGACTACTTCATGAACCGCCCAGGAATCTGTCATGCGTTTGTTACCATCTGTCGTTACCGGCAGCGTAAACGCGGAATCCACCATCACGTGCGAAGGCTGGAAAACGCAAGAAAGGAAAAGACCGGCAGTGCCATGCATGATCAGAAACCCGAACAGTACATCATACCAGGGCATTCCGGAAAAAAGGATTGGCAATACCAGCATGTAACCATAATAAAAAAATTTATACCACGTAATGCGCCAGATCGCCTGACTTAAGGATACTTTCTGTTTAACCAGAAGGTCATGCTGTTTATACCGAACTACCTGCAAATAATCTTTCAACGTCATCCAGAATAAGGTCATCATGGCATAGAAAAACCATGCGTAAATATATTGATAACGATGAAACCAGTACCTGGGTTGGCGCGGTGAGAGGCGTAACAAAACGATGCTGTCTATGTCTTCATCCAAACCGGCAATATTGGTATAGGTATGGTGCAGGACATTATGCTGGATTCTCCAGGTCACCGTGTACCCACCAATTATTTCCAGGATATGACTGATAAAATTATTTACCTTCTTGTTGGGGGAATAGGTTCCATGGTTGGCATCGTGCATAACCGAAGCACCAATACCGATCATGCCCCATCCCATGAGAAACCAGAAGCCGAAAAATAGCCACGCATTGCCGGCTGCATAACCGGTAACCATCAGGACATAGGGACAGAAATACAGCGCCATCATCACCCCCGATTTGATCCACATCGCGGTGTTGGCATAAGGAGAGATATGGTTATTCCGGAAGTATGCATTGACTTTTTCGATCGCCGATTCATAAAAACTTCCTATCCCCCTTGGTGCGAAACGCACAGTATCTAGTTTTTCTTGTGCCATCAAATAGCTTTGGGTAATCAGCCCCTTTTACAAATATGCACAAAAACCTTGCAAAAAAATTTGAAATTAACCTGGTTGTGAAATCTATTTAAGAAAGAATCTGAAATACGAACAAGAATATGCTAAATTCAAAAGACAAAATTAAAATTGACATTATTAATATTTCTTGTTGTTGCAATAAATATTTTCATATGCGTAATTTTTTAGGGGACCTCACGGCGCCCGCCTGCGTCGATCACTTGCTGATAAACTTGTTAATTTCAACGGGGTTGCTTCATGCCATAGAATTGAACTCGGATTGAATTCGATCCTTTGAAATGCCTGTCTGGCATGGTTTTCAACAGAATGTACAAAAGGAAAAAAATCGCTCTTGGCCAGAAGCCGGCGAGAAGTTCAATCCCCTCCCCCACCAGGAAAAATAGAATGCCTTATTTTTTTACGGGAACCTCCAGTGTTACCGTAACATTGTCTCCCACTGATCCACCCTTCTTGCCGATATGAAAATCTTCGCGGTTGATTGTAAATTCCCCTTTGAACGTCCCCGAATTTTCATTGCCGGTGAAAGTGAAGGGTATCTCAATCGTTTTAGAGACACCTTTCAGATTAAGGTTACCCACGGCCTTAAATCCCTTATCCGACTTTTCGATTTTTGTCGAATGAAAACTTATCTCGGGAAATTTTTTGGTGTCAAGCCATATTTCCTCTGTGCGCAAATCATGGTTTCGAATCCCGATCCCGGTGGCGACCGTATTGGGATCGACGCTGGCTTCAATGGTCGCAGAAGATGGGTTCTTTTCGTCAAATGCAATCTTGGCCTTCAGGCCGCCGAAGCTGCCGTGGACAGTTCCAAATGGCCCCTTTATACTGAACTTTATTTGGGCATGTTCCGAATCTACTTTCCATTCTTCTGCGAGCGTAAACGCGGCCACCATGCCGGCAATGGCAAATAATTTTTTCGGTCCCATTAAAATATGATTTAACGTTTATTTTTGATTTTTGGGAAGGATGTAAAAGCGGACCCCGGTATAAAAATCTGCTCCGTCAAGATCTTTCAATTTGAGCAGGGGTCCAGGCGCGTCTCCTCCAATAAAGAAATATTTATAACGACAGGCGATGCCCAGCCTGGACTGCATATGGCCGTAATAAAGAAGTGAAAACGGCAGGCTGACATCAAGGTCAGGGGTTTCATATCGGGGGGTAAGTCCGTAAACGTCTGGTCTTATTACGCCCTGCCCGTTCCCGTGATGAAACCCCTTTATAACGGTGAGGTTTAAGAAATAACGCTGACAAACATTCCAATCGGCCTGGACGCTGATTGCTGAGGGAAGCCCCATCTTGAATTGGTTCGCCACCAGCGATTTGGAAGAATCGCCTGCATAAAAAACTGCGCTCACGGCACGGTCAAACTGCGTATTGGATACAAAATGCTGCTGGTGCCAGTTCGAAAAATCCGCACTATCCGCCTCAAGGTGGTAAGCAGCCGCATTATGTTTAAATTTGATAGCCCCCAAATCAATCAATGAAAGACCAACCCGGTAAAGATATTTGTTTCGATCCTGTCGAAAATGTAGCCACGTAAAGCCAAGATCTGCACCAAAGCCGTTACCGTTCCCGAAATTGGTGGGGCGGTTAAGGTCGGTGCGGCCGTAATCCAGCGAGGTGTTCGTAAAAATAAAATTGCTGTCGTTAATCTTGTAGTTCAAGTTTGCATTTTTTGCATATGCGCCGGTGTTTCCCATAAGGTAATTCAGGCTGACACCGGCCTTGATTTCATCGTGAGCATCGCTGTATGCTTCAGCCGCGTAGTGGACACTGTATTCAAGCCAGCTCATTTCATCAATCTTAACGGAGTTGTCATGCAGGTCAGTGGCCCAGAGACTCTTGTTCAAAAAATAATCAAATAGATTCTGAGCCAGGGCTCCGGTGATGTTGTTGAAATTGGCATAGGCTCTCGCTCTAAATGAAAATCCGATGGCCTGGTTTTTTGGCAGCTTAAGAAAAAAGGAAGGACCAAGCGCTTCTCCGGAAAATGAAACCTGATAAAGTTTGTATGGGTTCTGTGGATCAAAATGCGTCCCAAACAGGTCCTGATCGAGCGCGCCTTTGATGATTTGCTTAAACCCTAGAAAATGAAGGTTTTTCTTGGGCGCATACAAAAAGGTATTTCCGAAGACCTCATCGACAGAAATTATATTAAGATCCCAGTTCATTTTGGAATCCGCGATGCTGCTGGGATTGATTAGTGCCCCCTGGATGCCCGCATAATTACTGTTACGCACACCGAGATTTTGCTGAGCCGATAATCGACCTGATGCAAAACCCACCAAAAGCAAGAACACCAATTGTTTCATAAAATTCTGTGTTACCCTGATTAATAACGCGATCGTATTCAATGCATGCATATCTGATAATTCGGGTGGAGTTAATAATATATACGAGAAAGTCAAACTAAGGTTGCAATCTGGTTTCCGTAACGAGGGCTGCCAATTCTAAACATAACTAGGACGCGCATCCGTAAATTCCAGTATGGTTAGTTCATTGATGGGAAAGTTCTCGAATCGACCTGAGGAAGCCCTCCGATCAGGTTTATCGAAATGCCACCTAAAAACTGGAAGGCGGAATAAAAAATGTGCAATAATTTCCCCAAATTCGTCTGCGATGGATGACTTCGAGGGGCAAACAAATATCTGGATGAAAAAAATCATAGGGCTCCCCGGGTGTCTAGTTAAAAAAAACGCTTTTTTCAGCTGCCTGATTTACTTGAAGTTTTCTATATAACGGCCAGAATCCGTACATCGATACTTGTTTTAGGAATGCATCTTTCTCATTGAAAGAAAAGCAGCTACGCAAGATTGGTAGAGTTTTTGTTGAAATCCCAATCAATACTGCTTTTTCAAGAAATCTGATTGTTACTATGCTAGTGAGAACCCCGGCCAAGGCGTTGCTGTTTTTTGTTCTTGTGCCGATATGCGCCTGTTCGCAAATTGATTCATCTCAGGAAGTAAATAAACTCCTGAACCTTTCACTGGAGCAATTAATGACCATGAAGGTAGTTACGGCGGCCGGCTATCTGCAACCAGCTACAGAAGCGCCTTCTACAATTACTGTAATTACCAAGCAGCAAATAGAGGAAAGGGGTTATGATCAATTGGAAGATGCCCTAAGAGATGTCCCCGGAATCGACATGATTCATATCAATGGCTATGCTCCCACGCTCATCTATTTTAGGGGAATGTATGGCGCTGAAAATTTACGGGCACTCCTGATGATTGACGGGATCGTGGAAAACAATATACTGGGTACGAACGATATGGCGGGCCCTGCTTATCCGCTACACAATATCGAGCGAATAGAAATTATTTGGGGACCCGTCTCTGCATTATACGGCGAAAATGCCTTTGGCGGCGTTATCAATATGATCACCAAAAAAGGTGGTGATGTAAATGGCATACACGCGGATCAAAGCTTTGGGAGCTTCAATACGACATCCGAGCGGATCAATTTCGGTATACGAAAGTCGAATCTCGAATATGCAGTGGCGGGGAGCCTTTACAGTACCGACGGGCCCATATTTAGCAACAGGGATCCGGAGTATTCAGCTTCTTACGTCGACAAGGCATATTCGTTGAACGCAACAATTAGTTATTATACCGACAACTCGAAATCAACAATAGGATACCGGACTTATAGGACGCCAACGGGATTCGGAACGTATTCCAACAGTCCTACCGTCTATCTTGGATTACCGCCGCAAGGATATGACAACAAGGGGGTATTGGGTATTTTACAACGAAATATAGACGGTCAGCGGCCCAATCTGGATGATGCGTTCCTCAGGACGATTTTTGCGGAACACCAATACAAGCCAAATGATAAACTGAATCTTATCGGCCGACTTGTATTTAGAGAAACCGGAACAGGAGACGATTCATACGTCTATGTCACTATAGACGGGAGGAGGTTGATCAGGACGGGAGTAGCGACATACTCCAGCAGGGTCCTGGGTCAATTAACCGGAAATTACAATTTGAATCAAAACCAGATCATTTCCGCCGGGCTAGAGTTCTATCAGGATAATGTTGAACAGGGTGCCAGGAGGAGTACGCTCGATACGACGAAGGTATTTGTCCTGGATGGCCGGGACACCGTTCTCAATCTAAATTCTACCTTCCTTCCGCGGCTCTATACGATCCGCAATAATTTTGGCAGCTACGTGCAGTTCGTTCAAAAAACAGAATGGCTTGGCAAGACCGATTTTACCCTGGGTGCCAGGTACGACCGAAATAGCTATTTTGGGGACGCTATTAGTCCCCGGATTGCTATCGTTAATCATCCCGTCAAATCCCTGACTCTCAAACTTCAATTTGGCACCGCGTTTCGTGCGCCAACGAATCTCGAAATCTATCAAACGCCGGGAGGAAATTATCAGATAAAAAAAGAACGAATAGAGACATTTGAAATAAATGGAATTTACGCTGTTTCGGGCAACTTGACGGTTCAACTGAACGGATTCCGAAATAAGTTGACTGATGTTGTGATCTTGGGAAACCTTTCCGGTTTGAATCCCAACAAAAATCCGGGCGTCATTAATGTCACAGGGTTTGAAAGCATCGCCAATATGGCGTTAAAAGAGGACTTAACAGGCTTTTTAAATTTCACCTATCAGGACGCTATGGGCCAAGATCTGATTACCAATGTAAAACGACAGGTACCTGGCATAGCAACCGTGAAAGGAAATGCGGGTCTTACCTATCATCTGAATAAACTTTTGATCCTAACCTTATCGGAAAATTGGGTTGGTACGCGACAAGTACCGTCCACCGATCCTTACGGTCCGGTCAAAGGATACTTTTTGACAAATTGCGTTCTCAGCACCGAGAAACTTTTCAAAGCAGGTGTGACTGCCAGTTTGAATATTCATAATTTATTCAACACCAAATGGCTTGACCCGGGGTTTCGGACAGCTGATGGTTTTTTGTATTCGACAGTACTTGAACAGCCTGGCATCAGCGGTATGTTCAAAATCGGAATAACATTTTAGCTGGGGAATAATTGATATCCAACAGGCGGCACCATAGATCACACTCAGTTAAAATTTTTCAGATTAAATTACCGATCGATCTGCCTTCCGAATAAACTATGCTGAAACGTTTCCTATACCTGACATTCATTTTTTCTGCCGGAGTATTAAAGGGGCATGCGCAGGAACGTGAAGCCGATTTGAAGGCCGTTTTCATCTACAATTTCATCAACTATATAGATTGGGACAGTGGGAACGATGCGCCAAATTTCGTCATCGGAATAATCGGCTCCTCAGAAGTAACCCGTTCACTTAGCCAAATTGCCGCAGGGAAGACTGCAAAAAACAAGCGAATCCTAATCCATGTTTTTAGCAGGCCTGAAGATATCCAGGATTGTCAGATACTCTTTATCCCTCAAAATTTACCATATTCTCTGCAATCAATTCTTGACAGAATTGACAAAGGTGTATTGACTATTAGCGAAGAGACGGGATATGCAGAAAAAGGAACGGCATTTAATTTCTTCGTAAAAAATGATAAACTAAAGTTTGAAGCCAATTTAAAGGCGTTGGACCAGGCAGGGTTGAAGGCCGGTTCACAGTTGCTAAAACTGGCAAAAATTGTAAACCAATAGAAACGATTGTTCAGGCTAAATGACATATCGATAAGGAGCAAACTG
>JAJPJP010000197.1 GCA_021324175.1 Chitinophagia bacterium | reverse complement strand
TTAAGCAATACCAGGGAGGATGAGTACGGGGGATCGTTTGAAAACCGCACGAGACTTTTACTGGAGGTGGTTGATGCCATTAAAAAAGAGTGGAGGCCGGAAAACCCGTTGTTCGTGCGCATCTCAGCAACCGATTGGGCTGAAGGCGGATGGGATGTTGGGGATTCCGTTCAACTGGCCACGGCATTAAAGAGCCGGGGCGTCGACCTGGTTGACTGCTCCGGTGGCGGACTTTCCGCCAAACAAATGATTCCGCTGGGTCCGGGTTACCAGGTTCCTTTTGCTGAAAGGATAAAAAAAGAAACCGGCGTGCTGACCGCCGCCGTCGGACTCATCACCACCGCCGGGCAAGCTGAAGAAATATTAATGAACGGGCAGGCAGACCTGATCGTCCTTGCCCGTGAATTTTTGCGCGATCCTTATTTCCCCCTGCATGCGGCGCACGCACTGGGTGAAGATATTGCCTGGCCGGTTCAATATGAGCGTGCCAAACCCAAGACATGATTTCACGGAGTTTTTTCTTTTCAAACTTTTTTTTCAAACCTTTGTTCCTGACAGTTAAAAAAAAATTATTTTATGATCCCTGCCAAAGCATATGCAGCTTATGATGCGTCAACACCCTTGGCTCCATTTGATTTTAGCCGGAGGAGCCCCGGCCTCCAGGATGTGCAAATAGAAATTTTGTATTGCGGGGTTTGCCATAGCGATGTTCACCAGGTAAGAAATGAATGGGGCGGGGGATCGATTTATCCCATGGTGCCCGGTCATGAAATAGTCGGAAAAGTCCTGGCGGTGGGCGAACAGGTAAAGAAATTCAAGGTCGGCGATCTGGCCGGCGTCGGGGTGATGATCGACTCCTGCCGCGTATGCAAGCATTGCACAAACGATCTCGAACAATATTGTGTTGAAGGGATGACCGGAACATACAATACTTATGAACGCGATGGAAAAACGCTTGCCCAGGGCGGCTACTCCACGCAAATCGTCACTGACGAAAAATATGTGCTGAAGATCTCTCCAAAACTGGATCTGAAAGCTGCCGCCCCTTTGTTGTGCGCAGGCATCACCACCTATTCTCCGCTGCGGTATACAAAAGTGGGTAAAGGAACAAAAGTTGGCGTGATGGGCTTGGGCGGACTGGGTCATATGGGTTTGAAATTTGCCGTTGCTTTTGGCGCGGAAGTGACGATGATCAGCACGTCCGCGTCCAAGGAAGCGGATGCAAAAAAATTGGGCGCGCATCATTTTTTATTGTCCAGTGACGATGAACAGATGAAAAAATATGCAGGGTATTTTGATGTTATCCTCAATACGGTTTCCGCCAGGCATGAGTACCACAGATTTCTCAACCTGCTCAATTTAAATGGAACGATGATCGTCGTCGGACTGCCTTCGGAAGATCCGCAGGTAAAACTTTTTTCCCTGCTTTCCAACCGCAGGAGCCTTCTTGGTTCAGTCATCGGCGGCATCAAAGAAACGCAGGAAATGCTTGATTTCTGCGCCGAACATGATATTGTTGCCGATGTGGAAGTGATACCGATCCAGCGGATCAACGAGGCATACGATCGGATGATCAGGGGCGATGTTCATTACCGCTTTGTGATTGACATCGATTCCCTGAGAAACTAACGGTAACGGTCACCCGTTCCGGTTGATGAACCCTTACTACTTAAAGACCGGTTGCTTGTCATTGGTCCTGAACCTGACGAACTAACGGTAACGTACAACCGATTTAATTATTGAACTTCACCACTTCCAGGTCGGTTGCCTTTATCGTTCCCAGCTGTTGCAGGTCATCATTATTCCATCCTGGGTCCGGCGCGCCGCTGATGTACAGGTTGCTGCCGATGTCGGCAAGGATCAGCCCGTATTTTTTCAATGCGGTGAGGATCACCCGGACATCGGGCGGAAAGCCGCTGATATCATAATTTGCTTTCAGGCGCAGTTTGGCGCCGAATGGCATTCCGTATTGACCGCCGCTGCTGTTTACTTTATGTGTCGCAGGTGAAATATAGGCTGGCTGCACATTTGAGCTGCTCAGCGTAAAGCGCAAGGCATGGTCGATCGTTCCTGTCAGCACTTGGTCATACCTGGCAAGGCCGGGAAAAATCGGAAGACCTGCGGCATCTGCAGATGTCCACCCGTCCGGTCTTAATGCATCTGATTTCAAATTAAAGACGGCGCCCGAAGACGCTTCCCAATGATCTCCATTTACGCTTGCGTTGTATAGTTCGTACAACATATCATTGTCTTTATCTACCGCGATGACGTGTGAATCTCCCTGTCCGTTTCCTTCTATCGGCGCATTTAACGGAATGGGATATGGTCCCGGATCGCTCTGGTCTCCATAATCGCCATCATAATTGTTTGCGCGGAAAACGACAGGCAGTTTTGGCTGGTTGCCGCAAACCACCACAAAGGGAATCCCGATCGGCGCATTATCCCAAAGGCCGCTGCCAAAATCTGCTTTTAATCCCGATGAAGAAAAATTCGCAATGATCTGGTCACTGTATGGATCGACGGGGCTCGCGGAAATATCCTGGTTCCAGGCATTATCAGCAGGAAATATTTCAATGCTGTCTGCATCTGCCAGCGTCGCGGAGCAGGAATCATTTGAGACGGGGTTGCCTGATTTGGTTGTTGCTGAGGGATCTTTTTTGCAGCCGCATATCAGCATTCCCAAAATAAAAAAAATCCATTTCCAGGAAAAGGAGGTGGTTTTCATTGATACGAATTTGATTATTTTATGCGAAAGAATTGTGCCAGAAAACTGCTTAAAAAAAATATTTTTATATTTAGCAAAACTTGCTGTTATGAAAAATCTGATTATAGGAGGCGTACTGCTGGTAAGCACTCATTTGGGCTTCTCCCAAAACAATATGCAGCATTTGTTTACCGATGACGGTGACATTGGAAAAGTAAAACAGAAAGGCTCACTGACCTACGATGAGCATTCACAGCAATATACGCTTAGCGGAAGCGGGCAGAACATCTGGG
>JAJPJP010000309.1 GCA_021324175.1 Chitinophagia bacterium | reverse complement strand
TTGTCGCCATCGCATTGATCCTTGCAGCCGTTTTTGTGCCCGTGGGGTTTATACCGGGAATTGTCGGCCGCCTTTACCAGCAATTTGCCATCACGATAGCCATATCAGTTATTCTGTCGGCTTTTGTCGCACTTTCATTAACACCTGCGTTGTGCACGCTACTTCTCAGGCCTTCAACAGTTGCAAAAAAGTCGAACCTTCTGGACAAATTCTTTTACCGTTTTGACAAATGGTTTGATCAATTTACCAAAAGCTACGCCAATGGCGTCAGGCGGAGCATCCGATATTCCTGGCTGGTCGTTATCATTCTTCTCTGCATCTGCTTTGGGGCCTATTCCCTGTTCCGGATCAAACCGTCTGGTTTTGTCCCGAATGAAGACGGCGGCAGGCTCTTTGTTACCTTTCAGCTTCCCGATGCTACTGCAACAGTTCAATCGGTTGCCGTGATGGAAAAGCTCATGAAGGTGGTAGGGGAAACACCGGGTATCATGCATTACACGGCCGTGTCCGGCTTCAACATTCTTAACGGTGGCGCCACTTCCAATTCCGGATCGATGTTCGTGATGCTAAAACCCTGGGATGAACGCACGACAGATTCGACAAAAGTTCCCGGCCTGATGGATATGCTGAGAAAGCGCATCGCGCGCGTCGGCATTAAAAATGCAAACATTGTCGTGATTCAGCCTCCCCCCATTCGCGGAATTGGCATTGCCGCGGGTTTTAGCATGCAGATTGAACAGGGCAATTCCACAGACGACATCCACACCTTTGAAAAAGTGGTTGCACGGTTTGTAGCGGAAGCCAAAAAAAACCCGGCAACTTCAACGGCATTTTGCTATTTCTCCGCGCATACGCCAAGTTATAACCTGACGGTCGATCGCGAGAAATGCGAAAAACTCGGAGTGAACGTTTCCGAAGTATTTAACACGATGCAGGCTTATATGGGGAGCCTGTTTGTAGGAAATTTTACTCTTTATCACCAAACTTACCATGTCGTCATTCAGGCAGACACTGTTTATCGGGCATTAATCTCGGACATGGAGAAATATTATGTCCGCAACAGCGGAGGCGGCATGGTTCCGCTCAGTACATTAATCAGCTATAAGCCCGATATCGCAGCACCGTTGATCGCACACTTTAATATTTTCAGGTCTGCCGAAGTGGATGGGTCTATTCCCCAGGGGTACAGCAGCGGGCAAAGCATTGATGCGCTGCGTTCTTTGGCAGCCAAGTATCTGCCGAGAGGGTATACGTATGACTTTTCAGGACTGAGCTACGAAGAGATCAAAGCAGGCTCGCTTACCATTTACATTTTCGCTTTTTGCATCATTTTCGTGTTTCTTTTCCTTGCAGCCCTATACGAAAGCTGGTCGGTGCCCCTCGCTGTCATGCTCGCTTTCCCGATCAGCGCTTTCGGCGCCATACTTTTTCTTTACCTGATTCCCAGTTTGACAAACAATGTCTATGCGCAGATCGGGCTGATTACCCTGATTGGATTATCCGCGAAAAATGCAATCCTTGTCGTTGAATTCGCCAAATTGCGGGTTGACAGAGGGGAAGAACTCCTTCAATCAACGCTTGAAGCAGTAAAGCTTCGCTTAAGACCCATTATCATGACATCAATGGCATTTATCCTCGGTGTTCTCCCGCTTGCTCTTGCCACAGGAGCCGGAGGAGCTTCCCGAAATACCATCGGTGTGACGGTGCTCGGGGGGATGATTGCTTCATCAACAATTTCCATTTTTATCGTGCCGGTTCTCTTCGTCATGTTTACGCGGTTTTCATACGGAAAGAAAAAACTGGAATGGTTAAAGGCGCATCACGAAGAGCTTATGGAGAAGTCAAAAAAAGTCGAAGAGCAAAACATTGACCCTGAACTTGAATTTGAAATAGCTCAGGCAAGGGCGGAGCATTTGAATTCGAGATCAGGCGACAGCGGCCAGGCGCCTTCGGTGACCTGATTTTCAAACGTCGGCACTGAATGTCGAAAAATATTAACTTTAATATCCAGTCAATAATTTATTATGAACAATATCAGAAAAGAAGATATTAGTCAGGAGGTTTTTAATCTCTACGATGACTATGCGCATAACCGGATAGACCGGCGAGACTTTGTTCAAAAGCTGTCAGTCTATGCAGTAGGCGGGCTGACCGTAGGCTCGCTGATGAGCTTTATGATGCCCGATTACCAGGGGGCGATCCAAATTAAACAGGATGACCCGCGGCTGAAATCAATCTATGTCACCTACAATTCGCCCAAAGGGGGTGGCTCGATCAAAGCCTTGCTGTCAATGCCTGTGGATGCAAAGGGAAAGCTTGGAGGCATCGTAGTCGTTCATGAAAACCGCGGGCTTAATCCCCACATCGAAGACGTCGCCAGGCGGGCAGCACTCGCGGGGTTTATCTCGATCGCGCCCGATGCGCTGACTCCCCTAGGCGGATATCCCGGCGACGACGACAAAGGACGTGAACTACAAAGCAAGAGAGACAAAAATGAAATGCTTGAAGATTTTATCGCTGCATATGACTATCTGAAAAATGATCAGGATTGCAATGGAAAGGTTGGCGTCGTAGGTTTTTGTTTTGGGGGATGGATCGCCAATATGATGGCAGTAAGAATTCCCACCCTGTCAGCCGCAGTTCCATTTTACGGCTCCCAGCCCGGGGCTGATGACGCAGCCAAGATACAGGCTCCACTCCTGCTCCACTATGCAGGCCTGGACACACATGTTAACGAAGGCTGGCCGGCATATGAGGCAGCTCTGAAAGCAAATAACAAGATTTATACGGCGTACGTATATCCCAACGTCAACCACGGTTTTAATAATGATACTACGCCGCGATACGACAAAGACGCGGCTACTCTTGCCTGGCAACGGACCATCGAATTTTTCGACAAATATCTGAAGTAGCGATCCGTTGCTGCATATGGACTCTATTTTCGCTTTTTAGAAGTTTGAGGGTATCATAAAACCAAGGTCAACTTATATCAGAAAGCGTTGGCAGTCGATCGGGGACATGCTCAAAAAATTTAAACTGAAACAATGTTTTCCGGGCCAAATGTGATTTTTGTCCTGGTTGCGGATATACTTGACATTTAAAATTGGTGCAAGCAATTCCAGGGAATAAAGGTGAGAACAACATATAGCAACAAAAACACTGTTCACGACCAGTTTGCCGAACCGTTCGGTTAGAAATTATCTTTTCGCGCCTGCCTTTATTCTTATATTTATGAATTGCTAACCTGTGATTAATGAAACGTCTCCTTATCTTTCTGCTTTTACTCAGGAATTTTGTCGCTGAATCGCAAACAAATTTCAAGGAATCGCTCCGTCACAATTTTGAAGTAGCTGTTGCCGACAGCTCAAAGATACAAGCCCTCGGAGAATTAGTGGATTATTACAGTTTCAATCAATTTGACAGCAGCTTGTATTATTCAACTATTCTTTTCAACCTGTCTGAACGGATCCATTACCGTTATGGAGCCTACCTTGCCTCTTTCGGAATGTTCCACGCCTACAATTGTACAGGCAATTATGCCAAAGCTTTGGGAGCTGATCTCAATATGATGAAAGCTGCCGACCAGTTAAAGCAAAGTAGGCCAACATTGCTTTGGGTGGGGCATTACTTTCAGGGTGTACTCTTCCGGGAAATGAACGACTTTCCAAATTCATTTTCTCAGTTTCGTGAATCGTTGCGATTGGCGGACAGTACAAAGGTCGATAGAGCAGATTGGTTCGCCAGTTACAGCCAGCTAGCGTTGTTGTACAAAAGCCTGAATAAACCTGATTCGGCGCTGCGATTGGCTAAACAAGGTTACTGGCTTGCCTTAGAATCAAAAGAGTTTAAAAAATTCGCATGCCTGTCGATCCGCATCCTGGGGAATATGTATGAACTAAACAGTCAATTCGATTCCGCAGAGCGATTTTATCGGCTGGCCATCACCGAAAGCATTCGTTATCACAATGCGTATTTTCTGACCGGCACGTATAATTATTTAGCTAGTTATTTTTTAAAGCGGGACAAGACTGACTCCTGTATTCATTATGCAGAAAGTTCTTTTCAATTATGCGCGGAACACAATTTTGGAGAATTTACGTATGACGCAAGTTCCATCTTAAAATCGGCATATCAAAAAAAAAAGAACGCTGACAGCCCTGTAAAATATCTGCAATTGATGATCGCGGAAAATGACAGTATGTATAACCAGGAGAACGTAAAAAAATTCCAATCCTATTTTTTCGATGAAGAACTGAATAGGCAGGAGCGCTTGGCAAGTGAAGAGAAAAGAAGACAGTCCGTAAGATTCTATTATTTGGCGGCTTCCTTCAGTGTCGTACTGTTGGTGGCATTTATTCTTTATCGAAGCAACAGGCAAAAACAAAAGGCGAATAGGATCATCGGTAAAACATTGAATGATCTGAAAGCGGCACAGACGCGGCTGGTGTTGCAAGAAAAAATGGCTTCGCTTGGCGAACTGACGGCAGGTATTGCGCACGAAATTCAAAACCCTCTAAATTTTGTGAACAACTTTTCTGAAATCAACGATGAACTGATGACCGAATTAAAATCTGAATTGCTTGCAGGAAATACCTCAGAAGCGATTCAACTGGCATCAACCATTCAAGAGAACGAAAAAAAAATTGTTCAATATGGCAGGCGGGCAGATGGAATCGTCAAAGGAATGCAACAACATAGTCGGACTGAGACAGGTGAAAAAGAACTGGTAGATTTAAACGCCATTGTGGAAGAGTGCCTTAAACTCAGTTACCGCAATCAGAGAGCTAAGGATAATACCTTAGAGGTCCAAATAATCACAGACTTTGAGTCCACTATGGATAAGATTCATCTTATCCCACAGGATATTTTGCGGGCGTTGGTCAACTTGTTCAACAATGCTTTTTATGCTGTGTCCGAGAAAAAAAAGGAGCGACCAGATGGGTATGTTTCAACAGTCTCTGTTGCAACCCATAAAACAGCGGGTCGGGTGTTTGTTTCGATTAAAGATAATGGCAATGGTATTCCCAAAAATATTAGGGACAAGATATTCCAGCCGTTCTTCACAACAAAGCCTACAGGCCAGGGAACAGGACTTGGGCTATCGTTGAGTTACGACATTATTAAAGTCCACGGAGGAGAGTTAATGGTGGCAAGCGAGGAAGGGAAATTCACTGAATTTACCATTTCATTGCCAGCTTAGTAAATAAATAGGATTGGATTCAACTCTAATTACTGGGAAATCTCCATTGAATTAATTTGGCGCTAAATAGAAAGGAATTATAATTTTAAGGCGAAAGTTTCGAAATTTTTCATCCTACACGCAAAAAGCAAATTGTCCTACATGCAAAACACTTTTCGCTTGTAGCCTCGACAGGAATCGAACCTGTATCTGGAGCTTCGGAAACTCTCATACTATCCATTGTACTACGAGGCCCTGAATTTTGCTACGACAATTGAATACCCTGGCACTTCATTTTATAAGCCCGCTGGCATTGGTCGCAAATATCTTTACTGCTATCGCCAGCAAAACTACTCCAAAAAATTTACGCACGACAATTAAACCACTTGGTCCCAGAATGTGCTCAATCCAGCTCAATGATCTAAGCACTACATAGATAACGATACAATTGATTAAAATACCGATAAGGATGTTGACATCCGCATAGTCTGCTTTCAAGCTCATAATTGTAGTCAATGTTCCTGATCCGGCAATTATAGGAAATGCTATCGGAACCACGCTGCTACCACGGGTATTTTTTTCATTCTTAAAAAACTCAACCCCCAAAACCATCTCAAGCCCAAGAATAAATATTACAATACTTCCCGCGACTGCAAAAGACTTAACGTCCAGCGAAAGTATATTTAAAAACTGTTGGCCAAAAAATAAAAAAACGATCATCAATATGGCTGATACCAAGGTCGCCTGAAGCGACCTAATCGTGCCACCCATCTTGCCTTTTAGCGAAACCAAAACCGGAATGGATCCCAGCATGTCGATTACGGCAAAAAGTGTAAAGGTTATTGTAAGAACCTGATTAAAGGATATGTTATGGGAATCGAGCATCGTTTCAATTCGTGCAAAGATAAAATTCCCGGAAATACACCGTGGACCAGCTTATTTTTCCTTTCAAGTCCGGT
>JAJPJP010000001.1 GCA_021324175.1 Chitinophagia bacterium | reverse complement strand
TGTATCAGAAACGGACAATCCCCGGAATTTCTGTCACGGTTTTGATACAGGTGCCGGCTAAAGCCCGGGCCGATAAGCACACCTGGAGACCGGCAGGGCCGACCTGCAAACGGACTGTTCCGGTTTATTAAAAACATCCGCATAGCCCGGGCCTGACGAACGGTATAACGATCATGGATAACCGAACCAGTCCTGGCGCGGGAATGCCGGTCTAATCAAAGAATGACCTGCCGGTATGGCTATCCCTTGTTGCCCGGATATTTGGAGCCGGCGCCAAAAATACTTCGATGGATTTGATCTTTCCGGAAGGGCTAAAGGTATAGACATCCACGTTGCGGACGGTCTTGCCATCCACGGTATGGATCTCTACCAGCAACATCAGGGTATTGCCTTTTTCAACCATATTGATGTAGTCGACCTTTTTAAAAAATTGGGACGTGCCCCAGCATTTCTCTTTGAATTTGTCCAGGGGAATATGGTCATCGTTGTTGGGACTGGTGAATGTGAAGCCGCGGGCGAGCTGGTCTGCGACAGCATTCCAGTCCTTTTGTTCAAAACCCGAATAGTATGCCATGACTGCTTTTTCTTTTGCCGAGTGTTGTGCCTGGCTGCCGGCAGCCAGGCTGACCAGGAGGAGACCTGTGATAACCTGTTTCATATAATATTTTTATGGATGATCTGGGGGGAAATGCCCAATCAATATAGTCTTTTTTCCGGTTTTTGCCAGGGGATCATGACATTTTTTTCCTGGCGGACCGGACTAACTGATATGTATAACCGAATCTTGACCGCCTATAGCCATATTATTTCTTAAAGGATAAACCTTTTGTGGCCAAGGCATCGCTTAGCTTGGGTATGGCGCTTTTACCGATGCCGTGAAGGGCTTTAATTTCCGCCTCGGTATAGCCTGATAACTGTTCCAGGGTGCGGATGCCTTTATTTTCCAGCGCCCGCCTGGCGGGAGCAGCCAAAAGCGACAGGAAATCTGCTTGCTGTTTTTCTTTAGCCATGATCTTTTCTTTTTACCGGGTTAATCACCGGTCATAAAGTTAATTTTTTTATGGAAATAAAAATTAAGTTGTCCATCACCGTTAGTCTCCGGACCTGCCGGGTATAGGAATTTTTAATTCCCGCAACCTGAAAATGTTCAGGTGACCGGGGGTTTTCGCATCCCGGCGGGCAGCGGCAGGTCCCGGGCCTGATCAAACGGTTTCCCACCACCTGGGATAAACCATCGGTTGATTCAGGTCTACTGCTTCCCCGATCATGGGGTGGACGAGGGGCATATTTTTTTTTGCGGCTTCCGCAGTGATTCTTTTGATCGGCTCATCCCAATCATGCAGGGAAAGTGAAAATTTTGCCCAGTGTACCGGCAATATTTTATTTGCTTTCAGATCGATCCCTGCCTGCACGGTCTCTTCGGGCATCATGTGAATATACCTCCAGTAGGGATTGTACTGTCCGCATTCTAAAATAGCCAGGTCAAAGGGCCCGTGCTCATTGCCGATCTCGGCAAAATGGGTATCATAGCCGCTGTCACCCCCCAAAAATAATTTCAGCGAGGGGGTCTGCAAGACAACAGACATCCATATGGCTTTATTCCTGGTAAAAGTGCGCCCCGCAAAATGTCTTGCCGTCGTGGTATAAACCCTGAAGCCATTGCCCAGGTCGATTTTTTCATTCCAGTCTTTTTCGATGATCAGGTTTTTATCGTAGCCCCAATATTCCAAATGTGCGGCGGTACCCAGACCGGTTATCACCTGCTTCACTTTCGGTTTAAGCCTGGTGATGGTTTTGTAATCCAGGTGATCCCAGTGATCGTGGGACAGGAATAAATAGTCGATCTCCGGCAGGTCGTCCGTAGAAAATACATCACTGCCCGGAAAACTTTTTGTGGTGAATGACAGGGGAGAAGCAGCCCCGCTGAAAACGGGATCAACCAGTATCCGCTTTCCGTCAACCTGCAGGAAATAAGAAGAATGCCCAAACCAAACCAGCAAATTCTTTTCCGGTTCCGGGTGCAGGAGATCCGTTTTTTTTGAAGGCAGCCTTCCCGGTGGTTTGCTTGATCTGCTTTTCCCAAAAAAGAATTTTCTCATCACCGTAAACATATTTGCTCCCTCGACAAGTTGCGGGGTGAAGTGTATATTCTGAAAACTGCCACCTGCATAATGAGGTGATCTCTTTATGCTATCCAGTCTTTCTCCGGATGGAAGTTTGCCAAAGGACGGCTTATGCATAAATAACCAGATGCCAAAGATGACCAGCGCGATTATTACCAGGAAGATGATCATGGATTGCATGGACGTTGTTTGTAGGAGGACGTTTTATACAACAATATATTTCAAATATAAAAAATCATCAGCGGGATTTAGGAGATGATGACTTCCCCTCCTTAACTTAGGGTGATGAACAGGTCAAAAAATATCGTGATCACGGGCGTTGCAACCGGTCTGGGTTATGGGGCGACCAGGGAATTTATTGCCAGGGGATACCGCGTCTTCGGGAGTGTCCGCAGGGAGGAAGATGCGGCAAGGCTCTGCGCGGAACTGGGTGATAAATTTGTTCCGCTCCTCTTTGATGTGACCGATCAGCAGGCGGTGAATCAGGCGTCGGAAACAGTGAAGCGACATCTCCGTGGCGAAGGACTGGGTGGCCTCATCAACAATTCCGGTATCTCGGTAACGGGTCCCTTGCAGTACCTGCCGATCGAGGAACTGCGAAAAAATTTTGAAGTGAATGTTTTTGGACTGGTAGCGGTGACCAAGGCCTTTCTTCCGCTGCTCGGAGCTGAGGCCAACCATCCGTCCGCGCCGGGAAGAATCCTGAACATCAGCTCGGTGAACGGGAAAGTCGCGCCCCCCTATATGGCGCCATACACCGGGACAAAACACGCAGTCGAAGGCATCTCGCACTGTCTTCGCCGCGAACTCATGCCTTTTGGCATCGAGGTGATCATCATCGGACCCGGCGCCGTCCGGACCGCGATCTGGGACAAGGGATCTCTCGCGCTCTACAAGAATACTCCCTATATCGCTTCCCTCGCTAAATTTTTTAAGCGCTTCGTGGCGGAAGGTAAAAAAGGCATGCCCCTGGACAGGTTCTCCAGGCGCCTTGCTGATATTTTTGAAACCCCCAGACCCCGGACCAGGTATGCGATCGTCCAGGGGTCATTCACCAACTGGATACTGCCCCGGTTGCTTCCGGAGCGCATGATGGACCGGGTTTTTAAGAAAATGATGTAACTAACGATAACCTGTAACCGAAGCCGCATTTTCAAAAAAGCACCTGGGAAAATAATTGAATGGATTGCCTGAAAAAAAACGGTATGGAACAAAACGGCTGCTCCTTTCCTTTTCTTTCTAAAACAGACATTTCCCTCACAGCCTAACGTCAATGAATATCCAAAAAAGGGGTAGTTCCCGGCTCCCCGCTGAGCCGCATGAAACATGCTTATGCATCTGGATCGCGGAACCGGGGGAGTTTTTTTTTGCGGGAATTTGGCCATGAAAAAAACAATGCTATCTTTGTTGTGTACTACTTAACTAATACACTAATGATACAGATCCAGCACCTGTCTTTTGGCTATAACAAAAAAAAATTATTGTATAAGGACCTCACCCTTACGCTGCAAAGCGGGAGCATCTACGGGCTGCTCGGCAAAAACGGGGCGGGGAAATCAACGCTGCTGAAAAACCTGGTGGGTCTGCTGTTTCCCAAGGGCGGCAGTATTGAGGTCAATGGGTTTGACCCCAGAAAAAGACAGCCCTCTTTCCTGGAAACCATTTACCTGATTCCCGAAGAAGTATATGTGCCCGCCCTCACCATCAATGGCTACCAGCGATTGTTCTCTCCCTTTTATCCGGGGTTTGACTCCGCAAAATTTACGAGTTACCTGGAGCAGCTTGATGTGAAAGATGAGGGCAAACTGAACACCCTTTCTTTCGGGCAGCAAAAAAAATTCATCATCGCTTTTGCGCTTGCCTGCAATACAAAAGTCTTATTGCTGGATGAGCCGACCAACGGGCTTGACATTCCCTCTAAAATGCGGTTCAGAAAACTGATCTCCGGCATCTTCACCGAAGACCGGATGATCTTTATTTCGACCCACCAGATCCGCGACCTGGATAACCTGATAGACCGGGTGATCATCGTCGACGAGGGAGAACTGCTGCTCCACGCATCGGTGGGGATGATCGCCGAAAAGCTTTGTTTTAAAACGGTGAACGAGATCAGAGACCCCGCAGACATCCTCTATAAGGAGGAGTCGTTAAGAGGGATATCGGTGGTGATTGAAAATAAGCATGGCGAAGAATCCAAAGTGAACCTGGAGCATTTGTTTAATGCGGTCACGGAAAATCCTGAAAAAGCAAAAGCCATTTTTCAAACAAGAAAAAACTCCTGACATGAACAATACTTTTAATGCAAGACGGTTTGGGTTTCTTTTTAGAAAGACCCTGCTGGAGCGGCCCGTCCAGATATTTGGACTGACGGGTCTGATCCTGACCATCATTTTGATGATCTATTTTATTTGTAAGGTATTCTTTGGGTTTGGTCCCGCTCAGAATATTTCATTTATATGGGGTCTTGCCGGCGGCGGTTGTTTTTTAGGCTCCTTCATGTTCAGTTATTTTAATTCCAATGCCAGCGGATCCTCCTACCTGACTCTTCCCGCTTCGGTCTTTGAGAAATGGCTCAGCGCCATACTCATTGCAGGCATCCTCTATCCGCTGCTCTTTCTCCTTTTTTTCCGGGCAATGGATGCGGGTTTTGTTGCCCTTTATCACCGTGGATTGGATGCCACGAGCCCTTTGTACAAGATCCGTTATGATCAGGTTTATCTGTTTTCTTACACCGGACAGATCGCCCAAAAAGTATACCTCATATTTTTTATGTTTACCGGAGCTGCGCTTACTGGGTCTCTCTATTTTAATAAGAACAATTTTATCAAGACAGCCCTGGTTTTCTGCGTGGTCTGCGTGCTCGCTTTTGGGCTCAACTGGCTGATGGCAGTCATGGTTTTTGGGGAGGTGCGGGATGCCGCACCCTTTCACTATGTCGAGGTTACCGTGGGAACCGGAGAAGGAGAGATCAACCTTCCACAGTCGGCCTTTGACATCTATGGTATTTTTGGGGATTATTTTTTTCCAGTGCTGCTCTGGTCCATTCCCTTCATCCGGCTGCGGGAAAAAGAATTTTAATGCGAAAACATGGATTTTAACGAAAACAAGGCGATTTATTTACAGATAGTCGAATACACATGCGAGCAGATCCTATTAAAGAAATGGACCCTGGAGGAGAAGATCATCAGCATCCGTGACCTGGCGATCATGATGGAAGTAAATCCAAATACGGTGCAACGCGCTTACGATTTTTTGCAACAGCTGGAGATCATCACAAACAAACGGGGCATCGGGTATTTTGTTGAGGCTGATGCAATCGAAAAAATTCTTTCCTTCCGGCGCGAACAATTTATCGAAAATGAGTTGCCCGTTGTTTTCAGGAATATGTATTTATTGAAAATCGATCTCACCGAAATGAAAAGACAATACGAACAATTTGTAAAGGATAATTTTAAAAATAAATAATATGAAATGGAGTACCAGGATATTGTTGTCCATGGCCGTCCTGCTAGTAGCAGGCATGTTGGCATCCAACATCATCTTAAAAAAAGTGTATGACAAGGTGGATAAGAACGATAGCTACTGGACATTCGACAAAGTGCTGGATCAGCATTTTAAATACCTGAAAATAACCGGGGGAAACATAACCCAGATCGGTTTTGAGCAAAGCCCGAATTGCTCGGTGCGCATCTCCAATGACTGGCGGCATGGTCATGAAAAAGAAAAGCTTTTTACTGCCTCTGTGTCAAATGATACGCTCTGTATTCGGTTTACTTTTGTAAGCCAGGATGAGGGAGAAAGATTCTGGATGAAAAGAACGACGCTGGTGCGAATCTTTTCACCGGAGCTGTTGTATGTGGAAGAATTCAATTCCAATTTCGAAATGTACAAACTAAAACAAAAAAATATCG
>JAJPJP010000296.1 GCA_021324175.1 Chitinophagia bacterium | reverse complement strand
GACTCGGGTCTCCAGGTCATCGTAAAGGAATCCCTCCCGCTGCGCATGTTGAAGATGTCGATAGAGATGGGTATAAAAACCACCGGAATTCAGGATAAATATTTTTTTATCGTGGAGCCTCAGTTGATTCCAGGTCAGCATCTCGAACAGTTCATCGAGGGTGCCAAATCCCCCCGGCATGATGATGGCGACATCACCCCGGTCATAGAGCATTTTTTTCCGTGAATGCATGTCCGGCACAACTGCCAGTTCAGTCAGGCGCTTGTGCTGGTGCTCGCGTTCAGTAAGCAGTTCGGGAATAATTCCAATTACCTTCCCTCCATTTTCCAACATCGAATCCGCCAGAACGCCCATGAGGCCTTTGCTGCCACCACCGTAAATGAGCTCAACTTTGAGGAGGGCGAGCAGTCTTCCCAGTTCCCTGGCATGTTGAAAATACAAGTCATTTTTTCCCTTCTGTGACCCGCAAAAGACCACAATCGATCGGGTTGTCATCAGGATCGTAAGATTATAGAATAAAAGTAGAATTTAGGGTCGTATTTCCTAATTTTCCAAACATTAATTTTCGGACAACTAATCACCATGTCGCCATCGCTTCTTTTTGCGTTCGTCATCGGATATTTCCTGCTGCTTCTCGCCGTCGCCTATGGCACTTCACGGAATTCAGACAACGATTCATTTTTTATCGGCAATAGAAAATCAAACTGGATGCTCGTGGCATTTGGCATGATCGGAACTTCATTGTCGGGAGTGACTTTTGTATCTGTTCCAGGTACTGTTGGTGATTTCGCCGGAGATTCATCCAAGGCGTTTACTTATTTCCAGGTCGTCATTGGATATTTTATAGGCTATTTTATCATCGCTTTTATTCTGCTTCCGCTTTATTACCACTTACAATTAAAATCGATTTACCATTATCTCCAAACGCGTTTCGGAAAAACAGCTTACAAGACGGGCTCTCTTTTTTTTATCATCTCACGAACAGTCGGCGCAACGGCCCGCCTCTATCTTGTTATCAACGTCCTGCAAATCTTCATCCTCGATGCGATCGGCGTTCCGTTTTTCGTTACCGCCATGGTGATTCTGCTCATGATTTTGCTTTATACCTTTGAAGGAGGGGTGAAGACAATTGTCTATACAGACACCCTCCAGACTACCTTTATGCTTGCGGGGATGATAGTGTGCATACTTTACATCATGACCCACATGGGTCTTTCTTTGCGGTCCACCATGGAAACGCTATCTGTGAAAAGGCTCACGCACATTTTCAACATTGATATTAATAGTAAGGCGTTTTTTCTAAAACAAATCGTCGGCGGGATGTTCATTACTATCGGCATGACGGGTTTGGACCAGGAAATGATGCAGAAAAACATCAGTGTGAAAAACCTGCATGATTCACAAAAAAATATGATATCGTTTAGTGTAATTCTCGTTGTAGTCAATTTCCTATTCCTGCTGCTTGGCGGCCTGCTCTATCTTTATGCGCTTGGACATGGAGCCTCATATAGCGGCCACCAATTAATCCTGCATGGAAATAATATCATCGGCGACGACATATTCCCCGACACCGCGTTGCACTACTTACCCAAAGCTATTTCGATTATTTTCATTATTGGGCTTATATCGGCGCTATTCCCTAGTGCTGACGGGGCGCTTACGGCACTCACATCTTCGTTCTGCATCGATATGATCGGGCTCACAAAGAATTCCGATCTGACCGAGCAACAGAAAAGGAAAAGAAGAATGGTTGTCCATTTCAGCTTTGCGGTCGTTTTCCTCGTATGCATTCTCGTATTCAAATGGATCAACAACAAATCCATCATCAATATAATTCTCGATCTCGCCGGATATACCTATGGTCCCTTGCTCGGATTATTCTCGTTTGGAATATTCACCCGGCGGCTGCTTCCCGAATCATGGAAAACGACAACAGTCTGCCTGGCGGCACCCGCGCTCTGCTACTTCCTTTCAGCAAATGCAGCCCGTTGGTTCGGAGGTTACCAGATCGGGATCGAACTTCTGCTCATCGATGGGATCTTGACATTCGCAGGTCTGTTTATCATTTCAAAAAAGCGGGTTTCGGTAAACTAATTCTGCTCCAAAAGCGTTATAATGATACAATGCCGCCCACGCCCCTGGGGGGCATTTATGTCTAAACCTAAATCCGTATAGCGTATGAATGATACGATCAAATTGTCGAGGCAGCGCAGATGGGCGGAATCAAAGGCACACTCCAGTTGGCAGATTTTCAAAATTATGGCCGAGTTCGTAGATGGTTTTGAGGCGCTCGCAAGACTGGGACCATGCATATCTGTTTTTGGGTCAGCGCGTACTCAGCCTGGTCACCCTTTTTACGAATTAACAGTTGAAATTGCCAAACGGCTCGCCGAAGACGGTTTTGGTATTATTTCGGGCGGCGGTCCGGGCATCATGGAAGCAGCAAACAAGGGCGCACAACTCGGAGGCGGTAAATCTGTCGGATTAAATATTGAGCTGCCGTTCGAGCAACATTCTAATCTTTTTATCGATCGCGATGCCAGTCTGAACTTCGAATATTTCTTTGTCAGGAAGGTGCTTTTCACCAAATATTCACAGGGGTTTGTCATGATGCCAGGCGGTTTTGGCACGATGGATGAGTTTTTTGAGGTCGCGACGCTGACGCAAACCGGAAAAATGTCCCAGGTCCCGTTGATCCTGGTAGGATCGGATTACTGGAGCGGGCTCCTGGATTGGATGAAACAAACCATGATGAGCAAATCTCAAAATATTTCTGCCCAGGATTTTGACCTGCTGCTTGTGGCAGATACCGCGGATGAGGTGGCCCAACATGTCCTCAATTTTTACCAGCGAAATTCACTTCAGCCTAATTATTAACGACTAACTTCTGCCCAACGAACGCACAGGGGACTTTCGTCGACCATCTTTATCTTTGTCCAAAATACCGAATGGAATTCCTCAGTGAACAGGCGCAACAATACGCTGAGCGGTACTCTTCCAGGGAAGCAGACCTTTTACAGGATATTGCCCGACGTACCTGGGACCATCACGCCGATCCGCAAATGTTAAGCGGCCACGTGCAGGGCAAATTCCTGGAAATGATCAGTAAGCTCCTACATCCCCTCAGGATCTTGGAAATCGGGACTTTTGTGGGCTATAGCGCGATTTGCCTGGCCAAAGGGCTGATGGCGGGAGGAAAATTGCACACGATCGAACTCAGCCCTGATGATTCGAATCTTTCACAGGCGAATTTCAATAGAGCAAAGCTCGGCAACCAAATAATTTTACATACGGGAAATGCGTTAGATATTCTTCCGACCCTTGATGAAATCTGGGATTTGGTGTTTATTGATGCTGACAAGCCCAATTATAACAATTATTACCGGCTGGTTTTTCCCAGGGTAAGGCCTGGTGGCCTGATCATTGCTGATAATGTATTGTTCCATGGCCAGGTTCTGGATGCCCAAATTACCGGGAAAAATGCGAAGGCTATCCAGGCATTCAATGAAATGATAAGCCTGGACAATTCCGTGGAGAAGGTAATGTTGACCGTTCGCGACGGTTTGTTCTTAATCCGTAAAAAAACAGAAATCGAATGAAAACGAGATTGGTAATGTTGTCTGCACTCGGCCTGGTTTGTATTCGGGTGGTCGCCCAGCGGTCTGCCGATATCCTGGCGTATATCAACGCATACCATGAGATAGCCATCAGTGAAATGCAGCGTTCCGGCATTCCGGCGTCTATCACACTTGCCCAGGGAATTCATGAAACAGAAGCAGGCACAAGCGAGCTGGTAAAAAAGTCCAATAACCATTTTGGAATAAAATGCAAAGAGACGTGGACCGGATCGGTCGTCTACCACGATGACGATGAACGGGGAGAATGTTTCAGAAGCTATGATAAAGCCGAAGATTCTTACAGGGACCATTCTGACTTCCTTCGCGAAAGCGCGCGCTATGCTTTTTTGTTCAAACTTGATCCTATGGACTACCATGCCTGGGCATACGGTTTAAAAAAAGCAGGCTACGCTACCAATTTGCGTTACTCCCAAATATTGATCAAATTGATTGAAGATTATGGGCTTCAGCAATACACGCTGACCGCTATGGGCAAAATGAAGGATCAGGACCAGGTTCAACTCGCGTCTTTAAAAAGCAAGAATGAATCTTTCGACAACATCACGGCAAAAAAAAATAGTTCCCCCCCAGCAAGTAATCACGCTTACCCCTCGGGCGAATTCACGATAAACCGAACCAACGTCGTTTTTGCAAAATCCGGCACTTCTTTACTCGCAATCGCGACACAATATGAAGTTCCACTCAGTCGGGTCCTTGATTTTAATGACCTGGAGAACCGGGAGGTATTGGAAAAAGACCAGCTCGTATTCCTGCAGCGAAAGAGAAAGACAGGAGAGAATCAATTTCATATTGTTCAAAAAGGTGAATGCCTTTACGACATATGCCAGGCTGAAGGAATCCGCCTTGAAAGCCTGCTTCAATACAATCAGATGGGTAAGGGCATGGAGCCTGCGCCGGGCGAAAAGATTTATCTTCAGACCAGCGCTCCTGGCAGACCGTTGCTTGCATCCGCTGAGCAGCGGGTTTATGCCGGAGTAACCATCCATTCAGCAATCCAGGATAAGCCGGAACCGCTTACTCATGTTGTCCAGACAAAAGAAACGTTATACAGCATTGCCAAAAAATATGGAGTAGGCGTTGACCAATTAAGACAGTGGAACAATCTGGACTCAGCTTCAGTAACAACTGGACAGGAACTTATCATTTACAAAAACTGATCAATGGCGACCATCCGGGTGCATGACAAATTGTTTGAGCCGTATTTAAGCCATCATGCAATTGCCGAAAAAGTAAAGACTATTGCACACCAGATTAACACAGACTACAAAGACAGGAAACCACTGTTTATCGCCATTTTGAACGGGTCCTTTATATTTGCAGCTGACCTGTTCAAGCAACTTTCAATCGAAGCGGAAATTTGTTTTATCAAGCTCGCATCATACAAAGGCACCAAATCTTCCGGACAGGTTATAACAGCTATCGGCCTGGACACTGACGTAATCGGCAGAGACATCATTATACTTGAAGATATCATTGACACAGGGAAAACGCTGCATGAATTTCTTCCGCAGCTGCATCATCAGCAGCCTGCTTCGCTAAGAATAGTCGCGCTATTGCATAAGCCGGGATCTTCGATCCATCCGGTTCATATCGATTATCTTGGTTTTTCCATTCCGAACAAATTTGTTTTAGGGTATGGTCTCGATTACAATGGCCTTGGTAGAAATATTGATGAAATTTATAAATTAGTTGAGTAACCATTTAAAACGTGTAAATGCAAATCCTGCGCTATTGAAAAGAAGAATTGCACACATAATCTGTTTACTGTTTACTTGCTCCGCCGCCTCTGCTCAATACTACCTTCGAGGAGAAATCAGGGATGCAAATAACGGTGCGCTCGCTAACGTGAGAATTCTCATTCATTCGACTGACTACGTCTATTATTCGGGAAGCGAGGGTTCTTTTGGCATTCCATTGTCGACGCCTTCAGATTCGGTCACCATCAGCAGCGACGGATACGAGGAGGTTTCCACCCGGCTGGATGCGTCCAAATATCAGTTCATCACGTTAAAACTTCTCCATCCGCCTGCAGCGTCGGAGAAAAAAACACTGCTGTCGAAGATTCGCGACCTCAGCCCGGAAGACAGGATTACCTTGAGTGGCGGCGGTGAAACCTATAGCTCTCTGGTACAAAATGATTTTCTATCGACCAGCAAGTTTCCGGAAACAGAATTTGCTGTCAATATCAACAAGGCCTCGTATAGCAATATCCGTCGATTTCTAAACATGGGAAGCGTGGTGCCGCCCGATGCCGTGCGTATCGAAGAAATGCTAAATTATTTCAACTTCAATTATACTTTACCGCTTGCAGACAGCACCTTCACTTTTCGTTCATACCTGGCGCAATGCCCCTGGAATGCGGCGAACCAGGTATTGTACATTAATCTTTGCGCAGCGAAAATTGACCTGGAGAATGTTCCCCCGGCTAATTTGGTTTTCCTTATTGATATTTCCGGCTCAATGGATTTGCCCAACCGTCTGCCACTAATCAAATCAGCCTTTAAGCTTTTGGTGAATAATCTGCGACAAATGGATACGGTCTCTATCGTTGTCTATGGCAGCACGGTGGGTGTCTGGCTGCCGCCGACAGCCGGCAACCACAAAGATCAAATCATGAAGTCGATTGAAGCGCTCAACCCTGGCGGCCCCACACCGGGCGAAGAGGGGATCCAGGCGGCATACAGAGTTGCAAAAAGCCAGTTCATCCGGGGAGGAAACAATCGCGTGATATTGGCAACTGACGGTGACTTTAACGTTGGACAAACAACCGAGGAAGAGTTGGAAAAATTGATTGTAGTCCACAAGCAATGGGGCATTTACCTTACGTGCCTCGGTGTAGGTATGGGTAACTATAAGGATTCGAAACTGCAGGTTCTTGCAGAGAGAGGAAGCGGTAATTTTGCATATCTGGACAACGAACGCGAAGCAGAGAAAGTGTTGATGGAGGAATTCACGCAAACCATTTATGCCGTCGCCGACGATTCCTATCTGGGTGTCCGGTTCAACCCCAATCTTGTCAAGAGCTACAGGCTGATCGGGTTTGATAATAAATGGAGTGCTCTCAATGACACTTCAAACGGGTTGCAGGGTGGAGAGATCGGGTCGGGTAATTCGCTCGTAGCCATGTTCGAAATTACGCCTGTTACCAGTAATATTGACAGCCTCAACGCCCTCCAGGATAATTTCGCGCGGGTGACTGTTACCTATAAAATACCCGGCGATTCACTGAGCCGCAATTCCTATTTCAATTGTCCATTTCGCAGTACTGATTTCTCTTATCTCCCTGCGCCCATCCGATTCGCATCTTCGGTTGTGATTTTTGGAGAATTATTGCGCAATTCAAAATATGTTCGGCATTTTGGTTGGAGTGACCTTGCTATTGAGGCGCAGAAAAGTCTTGATCCAAACGACGCAATCGAAAAGGAATTCATCAGCCTGGTCTCAAAGGCCAGAAAAATCTACCGCAAAGAAAAAAGAAAATAAGCGCAAAGTCTCAGACCAGGACTAGGAACTGAACATTTCTCTGACTTTGTCAAAAAAGCTTCTTTCGTTCTTATCAGGTTTCGGCTGAAAATTGGGAGAACTACCTAGTTTTTCCAGCATGGACTTTTCTTCTTGAGTCAGGTTCTGAGGGGTCCAAAGATTTACATGGATCAGTTGATCGCCTTTTTCATATGAATTAACGCCGGGAAATCCTTTTCCCTTTAACCTGAAGATTTTGCCGCTCTGAGTGCCGGCGGGAATTTTAATTTTGGCCTTGCCATCGATGGTGGGAACTTCGACTTGCGTACCGAATACCGCATCCGTAAATGAAAGATGTAATTCAAATGCGACATTGAGACCATCGCGATGAAGTTCCGGGTGCTGCTCTTCTTCCACCAGGATGATCAGATCCCCCGCGGGACCTCCTCGTTCGCCGGCGTTGCCCCGTCCCCCGACGCTTAACTGCATGCCATCCTGAACCCCGGCAGGAATATCGATTGTCACAGTCTCTTCCCCGTAAATTCGACCCTCCCCCTTACATACCTGGCATTTCGTCGTGACCGTGGTCCCTTCACCGTTACACGTCGGGCAAGTCGTCACCGTTTGCATCTGGCCGAGAAAAGTATTACTTACGCGTCTGACCTGACCGCTGCCGCCGCAGGTATGGCAAGTTTGTACGCTGCCTTTGTCCTTCGCACCATTACCACCGCAAGTGGAACATACAACATACTTTTTGACCTTAATATTTTTAGATACCCCTTTAGCGATCTCTTCGAAATTCAGCTTCAGTTTTACGCGCAGGTTAGATCCTCGCACTCCTCTTGCCCGACCTCCGCCGCCACGCCGATTGCCTCCCCCGAAAAAGCTTCCAAAAATATCATCTCCAAAAATGTCTCCGAACTGGCTGAAAATATCTTCAGTATTCATTCCACCAAATCCACGCCCGTTGGTGCCGAGACCTGCATGGCCGTAACGGTCATATTGGGCCCTCTTTTCGGAATCACTTAGAACCTCATAGGCTTCAGCGGCTTCCTTGAATTTTTCTTCTGCTGATTTATCGCCGGGGTTTCGGTCGGGGTGGTATTGCATGGCCACTTTCCGATATGACTTCTTAATCTCATCGGAGGAGGCATTTTTTGCAACTCCCAGGACTTCGTAATAGTCTCTTTTCATGAAATATAAATTGAACCGTTCCGCCCGGCCGAACGCAGCCGCACAACCCTATTTTCCTACAACGACCTTTGCGTGGCGGATAATCTTATCGTTTAAGTAGTACCCCTTTTGTACCTCGTCAACTACTTTGCCTTCCAAATCCTTAGACGGAGCCGGAATTTCGCTGATCGCGTCATGCTTCTCCACATCAAAATCTGTTTTGATGCTTTCCATGGGTCGAAGCCCTCTGCCCTGCAGAATCGATCTGAGCTTGCTGAACACAAGCGAAACACCTTCCCTAACCTGATTGACGTCTTCGCTGGACTGCACTTGCTTTTCGGCCCGCTCAGCATCATCCAGCACGTCCAAAAGGGACAGGATAATTTCGCGGCCCGCCATTTGGCTCAGTTCAACCCGTTCCTTGGCGGTCCTTTTCTTGAAATTGTCAAATTCGGCAACCAGGCGCAGATACTTGTCTTTTTGCTGCTGCAACTCTTCTTTAAGCTTGACGACCTCGGCATCGCTTTCCTCTTCCATTTCGTCATTCAGATACGACGTTCCGGCAAGATTTTCGTCGGTATTTATGTCAACAATTCCTTCATTTGCATTTTCTGACCGCTTTGGATACGATTCACCTGAATTTTTTGCGTTTTTTTCTTTCATAGTCTTACAAAATTGGCACAAAGGTAATATTGTCAATAATTTTGCCAAGACTAGAATAAAGACAAATTGTCTTGGCATTTAAACTGTTATTTATCAATAGTATACTGGCGATCGTTCCAAGAATTATTTTGCAGTATGACAAACGTTTATCTCCATGGCCGGATCAGTGATCGAATCCTAGCCGGCCATCCCTGGGTTTACAATAATGAAGTCGGGAAAATTGAAGGCGATGTTCAGCCAGGTAAAATTGTATCCGTCTGGACTGCAAAAAAGAAATTTGTTGGAAAAGGATACATCAATCCCCAGTCTCAAATACTTGTCAGAATCTTAACCCGTGACAAAAATGAGGAGATTAACGAAGCATTCTTTTTCGGCAGGATTGAATCTGCTTGGAAATACAGGATAAAGAACGGTTATGCTGAAAATTGCCGGCTGGTATTCGGCGAAGCAGACTATCTGCCCGCATTAATCATCGACAAGTTCAATGATTATTTTGTCGTTCAAACGCTGTCGGCGGGAATCGATGCGTGGAAGCCCGCCATCGTCGCGGCCCTTGAAAATCTGTTCAAACCACAAGGCATCTACGAACGCAACGATGTGCCGGTTCGCGAGCTCGAGGGATTGCCTCAGCGAAAAGGATTTCTATCGCATCCCTTTGATACCAGGATAGTCATCAATGAAAACGGTTTGCGCTTTGGCATCGACATAGAAAACGGACAGAAGACTGGATATTTCCTCGACCAGCATGACAACCGTCGCAGAATCCGGCACATTGTGCGGGATGCAGATGTACTAGGTGCGTTTTGCTATACGGGATCATTTGAAATTCATGCCGCGTCTTACGGCGCAAAAAAAGTTACTGGAATCGACATTTCAGAAACCGCAATTGATCAGGCAAAAAAAAATGCAGAGGCAAATGGACTGGCGAATATTTGCGATTTTAAAACGGCAAATGCATTTGATGTTTTGAAACAATGGTCGCGAGAGGGAATGTTCTTCGACGTGGTCATGCTTGATCCGCCCGCCTTTACCAAAAGCAGGGACACCATTGACCAGGCAATCAAGGGATACAAAGAAATAAACTTGCGTGGCATCAAATTGCTCAGGAAGGGCGGGTTCCTGGTCACTTCCTCTTGTTCCAACCTCGTATCGCCTGAACTCTTCCTCGACATCATTGATGATGCCGCTAAAGATGCCCGTCGCAAACTGCGGCAGGTTACTTTTCAGACCCAGGCACCGGATCATCCGATCATACATGGAATCGAAAGTACCAACTACTTGAAATTTTTGGTAGCGGAATTAGAGTAGAAAGTGAAGTGGATATTATTTGATGACCATGAACTTCCCGGATTCGATGATGCGGCCGTTCTGATCTTTGAGCTGGTAGACGTAAATTCCGCGAAAGAAATTGGAAAGGTCAATTACTGTTTTTGAAGAAATATTTTCGGCTTCATACATTTTCTTGCCGGGAAAATTATAGACCTGGAAACTATAGTTTTTTCCGTTGTCAACTTCTTTTTTAAATTCAAATGTAATCAGGGACGTCGCGGGGTTGGGATAGAATTTGGTGATTTTTATTTCGGTATTCTGATCCTGGTTCAAATTCGACTTGTCCTGACTTTTCAATTGGACGGTGGTCAATAAAGCAATAAACAATATGTAAAAAATCCTCATAGTTGGATATGCTTTTATTTCATAATCAACAAGATACCATTTGTTTCGTAAAGATACAAACTATTTTCCTGAAAAATCAGGAAGCGTGGATTGAGACCTAATATTTTGAGCCTAAAACGATTATTCGTGGTTAAGATTATGTTTACTAACAAAAAATTACCTCAATTGCGGCTACCATTAGAAATGAGGGCAAAGCACTTTATATTTTGAGCTGCTTTCGCGATCGAGAAATCCAATATAAGAAATTGAGAGTTCCACCCCGCCCCGACCTTCGCTCACCGTTCTTAACTGTGATACATTGACGTCATAACTCAGTGCAATGGCAAGTTTGTTCATTTCCACTTTGATAACAGGAATGATCGCATCGCCCCATCGTAAATAGGTACCGAGGCTCAGCACATAGGGGGGAGCTTCGCCTTCACCAACTTTCATCGAATACATGACACCTCCGATCGTCTCGGTGAAAGTCCCTTGCTTGGAATAATCTGCCTGGATGGTAAAATATGAATCATCATCGAGGTTAAGCTTTATTCCTCCCGACAAGACATATTTTGGATTGAGTTCCGATGCGTCCTGATAAAATGAATTTTTTGGCCGGTTGAAATGGTGATAGGCCGCGCCAAAATAAAGACTGTTTGCCTGCTCTGCTCCGAAGGTAGTATTGAAGCTCATCCCGAAGCTACCATCAAAGTATTTAATGTTGGGCGTCGGAAAAGTCTCACCGTCTGGCAAACTCGGATTGTAAGCAAGGCCGTCAAACTGATTGTTTGTTGTGATTTTTGAACGGTCGATCATTTTTTCGACGATGCCTGCCATGAACCCCATGGACAGGTACATGGTTTTTTCGCCATTGAGTGATTTGTGATAGTTCAATGCCGGTAAAAACTCGGATGTCGTAAGCGCAACCGTGCCTGCCTTGTCATAAAGAACCTGCAAACCGGTAGTAATAAAATCATTTCCGCTTCCGACGGGCATTTTGTATTCTGCATTAAAGGATCCCGTCCTGTATCCGTCCGTCACACTGTTCCATTGATCGCGATAAACTCCCTGTACCCGGTAATCGCCCGTAAAAATTCCGGCCAACGATGGATTTCTTAGAAGCGGCGCTTCAAAAAACTGGGAAAAATGAAGATCTTGCGACCCTGCCGTCAGGCTCATAAAAACAAGAGCGGCGCCAAGGCAACTTGTACGGATTCTTATGATTTGGTTCGCAAGCATGAATTGTTCTTCAAATGACTTTATCGAATTAAGGCTACATTGCCATGAAATGGCACAATCTGTGAATTGGTGCAAATGACTTCGATGGTATATACATAGACATCAACCGGTGCGGGCTTCCCATTGATGGTTCCGTCCCATCCAGCTGCCGGATCATTGGCAGTAAAATCTTTTCTCTCGAACACCACCTGGCCCCAACGATTGAAAATGAGCATTGACTGCACGCGTGTCAGCCCCGTACCCCTCACATAAAACACATCATTCATTCCGTCGTTGTTTGGCGAGAATGTATTCGGTACAAAAAGATTACCTCCACTGCATAGGACATGGATGGTTATGCTGTCAGAAGTTGTGCATCCACCGTTATTGGTCGCGCTGACAACATAAGTCGTCGTGGATATGGGGGCGGCCACAGGTGTCAGACAATTGGAGCAGCTAAGACCTGCAGGCGGATTCCAGGCCACAGCATCAATATCCGAAGATCCGGTTGCTTTGATTTGATATGACGAGCCAGGAGCTATGGTTACGTTAGGACCAGGGTCCACTGTCGGATAATTAAACACTTTCACCTCCACCGCCTCAGTATCGGCGAAGCAGGATTTGTAATCAGTCCCGATGACCTGGTACAGGGTAGTTGTTGAAGGGCTGGCAATGGGGTCAGCAATATTCGAGTTGTTGAGGCCGGTTGCGGGAGACCAGGTAAATGATGTTTCTCCATTTGCCATCAATTGAACACTTTGCCCAATACAAATTGAATCGACAGCCGAGCCTACAGAAACATGATGGGGCATCACGACATTTACGACAACACTATCAGATTTGCTGCAACCAAACGGCGTATAGCCAGTCAGGACGTAGGTCGTTGTCGTATCAGGTGTCGAAACAGGATCTTGACAATTGAAGCAGCTCAGGGTATTGTCCGGTGATGCCCAGGTATAGCTGGCGGCGCCCGACCCCTGCAAGGTAACGCTCCTCCCCACGCAAACCGCTGTATCTGGGCCGGCATTTGTTTGAGGAAGAGGATAAGTAGTAAAATATTTTTTGACCGTGTCGACGCAACCTGTACTGTTCATCGCGACCAACATCACACTGTCGGAGCCGGCTTGGTACACCTGCTCAGGCGGTGAAGCTCCTGTGGCTAAATTGCCATTATAAAAATTCCAGAACCAATTAATATTGGAAGTGTCGGGAATAACTTCGACCGCGGTAAATACCTGCGTTGCAGGCTCACAGAGAGTATAGTTTACTCCATTTATATCGACGGAGGGATTCGCAACAATTTTGACAAGGTTAGTCCTAACTGCTGAGTCAACACAATTTCCCATGGTTGTCGTGAAAAGCTTGACGGTATAAAGACCTGGCGTTCCATAAAAATGCGTTGTGTCCGGTGTATTGGCGGTCGAGCCATCGCCAAAATCCCAGAGGTAATTTGTAATGGGGTAGATGGAGTGGGTGGTGTCGTTGAAGGTCACCGAGCCATTGTTGCAAAATACGCTTGCGGTATTACCGAAACCCGGCTGGCTTCCGGCAATAACGATGGTATCTGTCCCGAAAACAGGGACAGAACAATTGTTTACATCCGTCAGTACGACCAATGGAACATACTTTCCAACTGAATCATAAGTATAACTGGCATTCGGTACCGTGGTAGAAAGGGTCGCGTTGGGTATGCCTGGGGCGAATTCCCAAACATACTTAATTACCGCCGTTGTAGTGGATACACTGAAGTTTACCGGCAGCGTGTGACACCCTTCAAGGGGTGAATATGTCAGCGCACCATAAGGCCCGAACACCTGAATCGGCGGCGAAACGGCAGTTTCCGTACATCCTCCGTGGCTGGTGACTACAAGCGTGTCAAAGTAAGTTCCCGGAATAGTATAAAAGTGAATGGGGTTTATCAAATTCGAGGTACCGCCGTCCCCAAAATGCCATTCAACCGATTGATAATAGGACCCGGTAAACGTAAATGTATCGATCAATGGAGGACAATTGGCCATTGTTGCGCTCAAATTAAATGACGCATGAGGTGTATCGGAAATAATTGTGTGCGAGATCGAATCAACGCAGCCGTATTGGTCGGTCACTGTGAGGCCAACGGGGAAGGTGCCAACCGGGTAACTGTGGGCGGGAGGGTTCTGCGCCGTAGAATTTGACCCGTCGCCGAAATTCCAGGCGTACGTTAGCCCGTAGCCCGAAGATCCATTGATAAAAGTCACAGACGAGGCGGGACAAGTCAATGAATCGGCTTCAGAAAAAATCGCGCGCGGGTAAGAAATAGCTATGAGATTGGGTTTTGTCGTGCTATCTAAACATCCATTCGCATCAGTAGCCGTCAGCGTCACTGAAAAAATCCCCTGCGTGGTATAGTTATGCATAAATGGCGGCGCCTTGTCCGATTGAAGCGGTGACCCGTCGCCGAAGTCCCAGGTCCATTTCACTATTGGTGCAGACGCGTCGGTTGACAGGTCCGTAAACACGGCAGCGAGCGAAGTGCAACCACCCGGGGCATTGGCCGAGAAATTAACGATCGGTCCGTTCACGACGACTTGTTGGGAAGACGAGTCGATGCATCCATTTTTATTTTGCAGGATGAGTGTGATCGTATATGTTCCTGGCGTCGTGTAAGCCAGATGCGTGGAATTAAAATGGGCACCAACGCTTGGCGGAGCAAGGGGGGTTCCATATTCCCAAGTATATGTCGCGATGTTGGAATCCGCGACATTGATGGTAGAAAGATAAACCCCCGTGTTGACGCAGGCCGGATTCGGTCCGATCGCAAAATTTGCTTTTTCGACCGACGTGGTTATTGTCGTTGCTTTTACGTCCTGGCATCCAGTTGCCGCGTCCGTTACGGTCAACGTTACGTTGTAGCTTGACGGGCCGCCTGAAAAAGTGTGAACCGGCGGGTTTTGCAGCGGCGAGGTCGTACCATCGCCAAAATTCCAATTCCACGAAGTTGCTCCCTGGGATTTATCTATAAAAGTAAATTGCAAGCCTGCCGCGGAGCAAACAGAAGTATAGGTAAAGTCTGCCTTAGGCAGGTTGACCACGACATAATTTGATTTGATCAGCGTGTCGCCGCAGCCGTTGTTATACACAACCTCTTTGATCGTAAAGGTGCCGGGAGTCGTATAAATATGGGATGGGTCCTGACTGGTGGAACCACTAAGATCGCCGAAATCCCATACCCACTGCGTCACGCCTCCACTTGACTGGTCGGTAAAATTCACCGGCTGGTTAAGGCATTGAGGAATTGGCGCCGCCGTAAAAGCGGCTGTTGGCTTGGTCGTTCCGACTCTAACGCTGTCCGAGGTTGTTGCCGTGCACCCGTTGACACCCGTCAACGTCAAAGTCAGCAAATAGGATCCCGCTGGATATGAGTGAGGAGGTGGGTTTGCAACGTTGGAAGTCGTCCCGTCGCCAAAATTCCAGTTATATGAACTAATTCCCCCGACCAGTGAGTCTTGAAAAGTCGGGGAAAGGGCGAAAGGCGCACAACCATTTAGCGGAAGGCCGAGAATCTGAACCGAAGGCTGAACCAGGTATATGTTAATAGGAGTATTTGTAGAGCCTGAACATCCCGTCGAATTCGATACAACGAGCGTGACGGGATAACTGCCATAACCTGAAAAAGTGTGGGAGGGGCTCTGAGCATTTGATGTCGAGCCATCGCCAAAATTCCATGACCAGCTCGTCGCATTGGTTGACTGGTCAGTGAAATTCACCGTAAGACTGTTTGAACAGGTAACTGTGTCGTCTGCCTTGAATTTTGCGATGGGGGGTGAAAGTACGGTCAGGTTGTTTGTAATGGAATCGTTACAACCGCCGAAAATATTGACCAGTTTCACCGCATATATCGCCGGGCTGGTATATGTATGCGTAACAACTTGCCCCGTAGCCGTTGCGCCATCTCCGAAATCCCAGGTGGCAACCGAGGGAGGCGGATTGGATGTATTTTGAAAAGTGACGGTCCCGCCGACGCAAGCGCTGTCGACAGCGCTAAATGAAGATTGCTCGTTGCCGCCCGTGATAACAATATTTTGCGTATCGGTAGCCGTACAGCCCGCGCTGCTGCTTACTGTCAGAGCTGCCGAAAATGTCCCCGCACTCGAATAGGTCGTCGAGGCCGACGTGACATTACCAGCAGCGCCGCCATTACCAAAGGTCCATGAATAAGTCAGCGTGCCAGGCCCGGTAGATATACTGTTGAAATTAACAGTAGTCGGTATCTTGCAGCCGGAAGAAGCATTATAGTTGAAATTTGCTGTGACGCCGTTTATGATAACGATGTATTTTGTTTTTTCGCCAGTATTCGAACACCCGTTGCTGCTGGTCACTTTAAGTGTGACGGGAAATCCTACCGCGTTCCCCATTGTGTAAATATGCGTAGGGTTTGGTTGAGTTGACGTATTCCCATCGCCAAAATCCCAGTCGTATTGTGTTATGGTTCCTGATGCAACTGTTGAAGTGCTCGTAAAAGTCTCCGAAAGTGGGAAACAGCCTGTGCCGCTCGTATCGCTGGCATAGAAATTTACGACTGGAGTAGAATTCACGGTAATTACCTGCGAAGTCGCCGGACCGCCGTTCACCGACAGGGTAACCGTATAGCTGCCGGGCGTCAAATAGATTTGCGGGCCGGGGTTTTGGAGGTTGGAAGTATTACCGTTATCAAAGTTCCAGGAGTAGCTTGCAGCACCATTGGGGCCACCGCCAAAAGTAACCGTGAACGGTGCGCATCCCGATGTGGCGGATGCAGTTATGATCGCAGTTTGTGCCCGAGCAATACACGCCAGCAGTATCCCGATACAAAAAGCAAGTAGTTTTCTATTCAACGGATAAGAAATTGTGGGTTATCCGAATTATATTTATTTTTTTGATTGGTCGAACCATATTTGATTTACAACAAGTTCAACCCTTTACTGTCTGCTCAGGCACTCTTATTGAACGCACCCAAAACAGTAAAAATTGCTCATTCAACCACGATATGAACAAAAATTCTAAGTAACTACGGGGTTTATCTAACCGGAGTTGTTTGGGGGAAATCTATAAGCGTCAAAGGGACTAATGTTTGTTACTTGCAAATTGGCTGCCAGATCATCGGTATTGCCTGATGATGCTTAAGGTTTTTTATTGTACAGCACCAGTGTTGCCGTATCGCCCGCTATCATCGAATTTGCCAATACCGAAGTGTCAGTCGTATTCTCAATTTTCCAGGTGGTGTTCAGCATGTTCAATGGACTGGAAGCACCAATAAAATTTGACATAATCGTTTCAGAATCAAGGTTTCCTACCCAGGTCCCCGTTGCTGTTGTCGTTCCATTATCTATAGCGTTTACCGTGCCATTAGACTCAAATTGAAACGTATACCCGTTAAAAATGCCTGTGATCGAACTGTCGTTGAGTTCATAGGATCCCACCCACCATACCCCATTTGTCATTACTTGGACAATGGCGTTCTGCTCCTGCTGTTGCACAAATTTTTTGCAAGAGAGGAATGCAATTGACAAGAAGGCGACGATCAGACACTGTCTCATAGGTGTTACAAGTTATAGATATCTTCGTATTTAGTCAAGACGTACTTCAAAAAATAGTTGATATTCAACGACTCTTTTCCAATAACGGCAAAAAGCTCCCCACTCGTATACATCCGGCCATATTGATATATAGATTTACGCAAAAAATCTAAAAGGGGTTTCGTGTTACCCTCCTTGATTCCCCCTTCGATCTCGGCGTTAGTAAGAATCGACTTTTCGAAAAGCTGTGCGGCATAAAAACTCCCGAGGCTGTAGGTCGGGAAATATCCAAAACTTCCATGACTCCAGTGAATATCCTGTAAACAGCCTCTTTTGTCATCCGGAACATCGAGGTCCAGGTATTGTTTATAAAGTCCGTTCCAGCATTCTGGGATTTCCCTGGTCGGAAGGTTTCCCTCAATCAGAAGCTTTTCAATATTGTACCTGATAATGACATGAAAATGGTAAGTCAGTTCGTCTGCTTCTGTGCGAATGAGCGAAGGATGGACTTTGTTGATTCCACGATAAAATTCGTGAATGGAAACGGGGCCGAGTTGTTCGGGAAACGATTCCTGAAGCTCAGGGTAATAATGGGTCCAGAAAGCCAGGCTCCGGCCGACGCAGTTTTCCCAGAGTCGTGACTGTGACTCATGGATGCCTAAAGAAGCATATTCACCTAACGGTAATCCATATTCGCTTTCTGGCAGGCCCTGTTCATACAAGGCATGTCCGGTCTCATGAATACAGCTCCAAAGCATACCGCTGAAGTGATGTTCATCTATCCGGGTTGTGATACGAACATCACGGTTATTGAAACTCGTGGTGAACGGATGTTCTGAAATATCCTGCCTCCCTGCGCTGAAGTCAAAACCCAGCTTTCCAATAATCTTCATTCCGAAATCCCATTGGTCCTGTTTGGAAAAATACTGCGCCAGGAACTGATTATTTATCGGCGGGCACCCGGCTATACGATCGATCAGTTGTTTCAACGGGCCCGAACATCCCGAAAAAGTGTCATCCAGAAAGCTTACGGTGCAGCCCTTTTCGAAATCGTTCAAGAGCGCATTATATGGATGATCCTCGAAGCCCAAGAAGTTTGCTTCCTCTCTTTTAAGCTGAAGCAATTCATCAAGACTTGGCGCAAAAATACCGAAGTCATTCTTTCGTCGCGCTTCCACCCACGCGTGAAAACTGCGCGAAATGGTTTCACTCATTTTTTTTACAAATGCTGAACTTAACTTTTTTTGTTTGAGGAAATCCTCTCTGCTCAATTCAACATTTCGTTTCTCTTGGCGCGTAAGGTCATTCCTTCCATTCAATTCTTCAAGCAATGAGCCTAGTTCTGAACTTGTTGAAAGTTCATGCGCTATTTCGGAAATCGTTGCCAATTGCTGGCCGCGGAATGCGGCGCCCTTTTCTGGGAGATATGTTTCCTGATCCCACTGCAAAATATTTGATGCATTTTTCACGTCGGCGATTTTGCGCATGCGATCTCGATAACTTTCATAAAGACTCCGTGAGGATTGAGTGCTGATCATATTAACGTTATTTTCTTAAGCTATACCTAATTTTTTTCCAAATTAATTGCATTTTCGCTTCTTTTACTTACATAATTCGCTTTTGTGTTAATTTGAGCAATATGAGGTATTTTATAATCGCCGCTTTACTTTTTTGCCTGCTCCCGGTTGTCAGCAACGCACAAAAAATAGATTCGATGATGTCGGTGTATGCTAACAGGTATCCCCAGGAACGAGTATATGTTCAATTTGACAAAAACATTTATAATCCCGGCGAAACGATTTGGTACAAGGCATATGTTTTTTCAGGTAACCTGCCTTCGCCAATAAGCAGGAATTTTTATTCGGAGCTGTCCGACGGCAATGGCAATGTGTTGGAAAGACGCGCGGCGCCCCTTTATGAATCAACTGCCTCAGGAAACTTTGACATTCCTGGCGATTTAAAAGGTAACCATCTCCATTTCAGGGCATATACGGTATGGATGCTCAATTTTGATACGGCCTTTCTTTTTGAAAAGGATATTCGAATCATTGGCAAACGCAACGACTCGGCACACGGGCAATCCCCCCAAACCAGCTTATTGCAATTTTTTCCTGAAGGGGGCGATATGATTGCGGGAATGGAAAATAATGTTGCATTCAAGGCCAATGACCAATTTGGGAATCCCGTCGATATCAAAGGGGTATTGAAAGACGCGTCCGGGAAAGCGATCCTCGAATTCAAATCCATTCACGACGGCATGGGTAAATTTTTGCTAGCGCCGGATAAATCTGATGTTTTCACTGCAGACTGGACAGATGGCCGGGGCATAGAACATAAAACGGATCTGCCGCTGGTAAAATCTTCCGGGGTGGCACTTCGCGTTCAAACCGCAGGGAAAAAAGTATTTTTTTCAATTTCAAGATCATCTGTCGACTCGCAGGCTTTCAGCCATCTTGCGATCATTGCGCACATGCACCAGTTTGTCGTATACAAAGCCAAAATAAATCTCACGGAGAATTTCATGAGCGGCGGATCCATTCCAACCGACCAGCTGCCGTCGGGTGTACTGCAAATAACGGTGCTAAACAACGAAGACATGGCCGTAGCCGAACGAGTGGTATTTATAAACAATCACGAATACCAGACCAATCCAAACATCTACGTTACGGCTAAAAGTATCGTAAAAAGAGGAAGAAATGAAATTGAAATAGCGATTCCTGATACAATGCGCGCGAATTACTCTATCTCTATAACGGATGCGCTCGCTGATGGTGAAAAACCAAATGATGACAATATCATATCGCGATTACTCTTGACGGGAGACGTTCGGGGCTACGTACATGACCCGTACTATTATTTCGCACGTGAAGCGGACAGTCTGAATGCACAACTTGATCTTGTCATGCTGACTCACGGGTGGAGACGAATCAAATGGACTGATCTTGCAAGAGAAAAAACCCCGGTTATAAAGTTTCATGACCAGGACTACCTGTCCGCAAATGTCGAGGTTTTTGGCATCGATCCCACTAGGATTGCGCAAAATGAGACAGTCAATCTTATTCTCAAAAAAAAGGATTCAAGCTCGCAGATGATGCAATTGCCGCACCTGGGTGGAACAAAGTTTGGGGCAAGCGGCTTGCTGTTTTATGACACAGCTACAGCATTCTATACGTTTAACGTCAATCACCAGCTTTCCAGCACCGCTGCTATTGTATTCTCCAATGGACTCTATCCCGGAGTCAGGAAAATTAAGCCAATTTCTTATCCCCAAACCGCTTTTACGCTGGATGATTCATCCGCATTGAAAAGAAACCGCTTTATCACCGAGGCTGCAGTGGCAAATTCCAATGACCAGAAAATAAAAACACTAGCTGCAGTTACCATCAAGGCCCGCCAAAAATCGGCTCAGGAGAAACTGGATGAAACCTACACTTCTGGCATTTTTACCGGCGGAGACGCGACTATTTTTAATGTCTCTGACCAGGTCGGTGCAGCAGGCTTTCCGGATATTTTTACTTTCCTCGCAGGAAAAGTGGCTGGCCTGCTTATATCTCCGAATCCGAACGGAGCATCGCTTTCATGGAGGGGAGGCAGACCCGCTCTTTATCTTAATGAAATTCGTGTGGATGCCAATTCGATACAAAATATACCTGTTGCGGATATTGCGATCGTCAAAGTATTTGAGCCGGGAGGAGGAAATTCGCTGCTGGGCGGAAGTGGCGCCATTGCGATCTACACGAAGAAAGGTGTTGAGGCTGAAAAAAAGAATGAAGATATCAAAGGACTTGATAAAGCGAAAATATTGGGTTATTCAGCTGTGCGTGAATTTTATTCTCCGAATTACGCTTTGAATCCCGACGCAAACCCGGGTGCAGATGTTCGCAGCACCATATATTGGAATCCCTATATATTGGCTGATAAGGCTAAGAAAAGAACAACCGTGCAATTCTACAATAATGACATCTCAAAGCAACTGAGATTGATTCTCGAAGGGGTTAATGAGGATGGCAAGCTCTCGCGTGTCGAAAAAATTCTGGAATAGTCAGTCTCCTTTTCGCATATTCTCGCCGCACGCCGCACTAACCTGCATTCCGAAGCTTCATATTTAAGGGGTCCCAGTAAATTATTTTATTCTGAAAATAACTCTCGTTGGCTGCCAGGCAGGGCGCCGCGGCGCGAAATCCGAACACTGGATCTTCGACGACCGGCTTCCCT
>JAJPJP010000191.1 GCA_021324175.1 Chitinophagia bacterium | reverse complement strand
TGACTCATGAACTACCATTAATGGACGAGAAAGAAATTAATTGCGGAAGTATTAATTTAAAAAATTTGATGTTACAGCGATAAAAAATTTCAAACTGAGTCACGACCGTAATTTTTCACTGGGAAGAAGTTGCTACATTTAGGTATTTGTTGGCAACTATCATTTATTCCGCGATTTTTTAGCCATTAAAACATAATATGAGTACTTACAGGATTTCCGCCGCGAAGATGATCTTAACAGCCGTACTGTCGTGCAGTTTTTTATTTGCCTTTACTCAGAGCAAGATGGAATCTTATTCTGCCGAAGTCGAAGCCAGGATCAAAGAGGTAGAAAACAACCTGGGCAGTTGGGTTGAGCTCGCAGGGGTGCCAAAATGGACACTCGCCGAACGGATGAAATTCTATCATTGCAATGGGGTGAGCATTGCCGTTATAAAAGATTATAAGATTCAGTGGGCGCGCGGCTTTGGCTTTGCAGACAGCGCGGACGTGCGGCCGGTGACGACTTCTACATTATTCCTGGCAGGTTCGAACAGCAAATCTCTCAATGCGGTGGGTCTGTTAAAACTTGCGCAAGATGGGAAAGTGGATTTGTACACCGACATAAACCAATATTTGAAGACCTGGAAATTTCCTTACGACTCCCTTTCAAAGGGCAAAAAGATCACGATTGCAAACTTATTGAGTCACACCGGTGGCCTCACAGTTCATGGGTTCCCTGGTTATGAAACAACGGATACTATTCCGACGATCACCGAAATACTCAACGGCGAACGGCCCGCGAATACCCCTGCAATCCGCTCAATGTATGAGCCAGGGCTTAAATCCGAATATTCCGGCGGTGGTATTACCATCTCACAACTTATTGTACAGGACGTAACCGGTCAACCGTATGACGTGTGGATGGGGGAACATGTATTAAAGCCCCTGGGGATGGATCTTAGCAGTTACACACAGCCTCCTCCAGCAGCCAGGCAGAGTTTGCTTGCGACAGGATATTATAATGACGGGAAGCCGGTAAAAGGTAAATACCATATCTACCCGGAAATGGCCGCTGCCGGGCTATGGACGAATGCCACTGACCTCGCGAAGTACGTTATCGAAACGGAACTCGTTTTGCAGGGCGAATCAGCAAAAGTGTTAGACCGGAAAATGACGGAACTCCGTTTAACACCCTATATTGACAAGGAGGCGGCATTTGGAGTTTTCATCAATAACAAAGATGGCGTCAAATATTTTACGCATGGCGGCGTAGACGAAGGATTTGTGAGCCAGTATGTGGGAAGCTTTGAAGGCGGAAACGGAGTGGTTGTCATGACCAATACGTACAACACCAGCATGTTTGACGAGATCATCAACAGCGTGGCAAAGGTTTATGAATGGAAAAATTATTACATCCCCAAAGTAGAAAATGAAATAAAGCTTCCAGAGAGCGTACTCAAAACTTACGTCGGCAAATACAAAATCGGGGACGATACGTTATCGGTACTGCTGCAACCTGGCGGACTTTATATGGACGTCGGTTCCGATCACCCCTGGAAAATGCGTTTTAGCGACACCACCCACTGGTTTGTCTTTGAACATAACGGGGCAAAGAATTTTTTGACGGACGCTTCGGGAAAAGTCACCGGTTTCACCATTAACGACAAAACCGCGCAGAAACTGGATTAAAGCGACGCAGCTTTTTGAATTGCTTTCTCGAAAATTGAATTGATCGTTCCCGCCTAAATGGGCGTAATGAATTAATGTAAAACGGAGGTTAATATTTGTATAATCTCAGAAACTCAACTTGAAAAATATCCGCAAATAATTCCACCTATAAAGCCTAGTCCAAGAATAGGTGCATATTGTTTCGTTACAATTGCATCGGGGAGGCTTAAAACAATTCCAACGATTGCCCCTTTTAACCAACCTGCCATTGGAAGTTCCATATTGAAGATAATAAACCCGATAGCAAACCTGCTAATGAAAGAGGCTGTCATTGCTCTTGATTTGCTTTCAAATTGCATAAAAATCATAGGAATTATGGAAACGATTCCAAGAATTAATCCCGCAATAATGCCCTTTCCGATGTTTGACATTTAGGTTATTTTTTCAGTTCATAGGCTTCCCTTAGCCAACCCAATAATTCTTTGTCAATGTCTTTTTCACTTGTCAGCTTGATAGTATGATGAAAACGGTGCGGGGAGGCTTGTTCTACCTTTGAGATTCTTTTACCTGTCAGTTTGTGGTTTAAATGAACTTCCAGGTTAATATAGTCTTTACGGGTATAAACGCCAGCAAACCCGAACCTATTTCCCAAATGAATGCTTGTTTTCTTTGGCTCAATTTTTAAAGAGCCAAATTTTTGAAGTTCGGCAATAAGGTTTTCATAAATGGAGGTTACGCAGGGTGATTTATCCTTTAAATGGTCTAGCTCGGTAAAATTCATCATGATTACTTTTGCTTTTTCTTCTTTAGCAATAATAGTTCAAAGTTTGAAAACTTCGATGGCTAACCCTATCGAATATTTACGGTCAGAATAAGAATTACGAAAATCGCATTCCGACAAGAAATGGCATTATAATCGGGGCATCCTCTTCATCGTCCCAACCTCGCGTTCAGCGATTTTTTTAGTTCCTTCCGGCACTCCCGTCATGCCGGGGAATAAAATCACTTGTAATAGTCAGCATTTGCTCTGACGACTTTTCCCTTTTTGCCTGCAACACCGCACACCTTTAGTATCGAAATCGGACAATCGTTGGGCGGGCAGATAATGCATGATTTTGATTTGCAGTGGCCTTGCAATTTGGCACTTCTTTGGGTGCGGGCACATTATGCTCAAGATGTACATAAAAACCGCATGGCGGAGCCTGGTCAGTAACAGGCTATTCAGTGCATTAAATGTATTTGGCCTGGCGGCGGGGATGGCCGTTGCCCTGATCATCGGATTATGGATCAACGACCAGCTCTCATACGACCAATGGTTGCCGGGTTATGAGCAGGCTTACCAGGTCAAATTCAACTATAGTGATAATGGCGCCGTTCGCACGCGTTCCGAAGTATGTCTGCCATTGGCCGCGGCGCTCAAAAACGAAGTTCCGGGGATCGCCTGGGCTGCGCCATGTAGTGAAGTAGGCTCGACCATTCTGACAGTCGGACAGAAAAATCTGACGCTGCGGATTCTGTGGGCCGGAGCGGATTTTCTGAATATTCTCCGGTTTCCACTCGTTGAAGGGAATGCCGACCAGGCCCTGCAGGACCCCAATTCCATTGTGCTCACGCAGTCGACTGCAAAAGCGCTGTTCGGTAATACGGACCCCATCGGAAAAACGGTGGTCATTTTTCAATACAACGAGCTAAAAGTAACCGCCGTCATCAAGGATATCCCGCAAAACAGCACACTTCAATTCGACTTTATCGGAGCGATCGACCCTCACCCCAGGAACGGGGGCGACGACTGGCTGACGAGCACGTGGCATGTCTTTCTGGAACTGCAGCCCAACGTCACATATGAGCAGATCGAAGCACGCGCCAAAATGCTGGTCAAAGCCCATGCGCCCGGGATATACCGCACGAGTCACGAAGAGGTGATCATGCAGCCATTGAAGGACCGGCATCTGTGGACCGATTATGAAAACGGCGTTGCAACGGGCGGACTGATCAGTTATGTGCGGCTATTCGGCATCATCGGGATGATCGTGCTGGTGATTGCCTGCATCAACTTCATGAACCTGTCCACCGCCCGGTCGGAGAAAAGGGCGCGGGAGGTGGGTGTCCGCAAGGTCATGGGATCTTCCCGGGTGAATCTGATCGTTCAATTCCTGGCCGAGTCGATCCTGCTGACCAGCCTCGCCTTCGTCCTGTCGCTGCAGCTGGTGCAGCTGGTCCTGCCTGCCTTTAATTCGCTGGCGGGGACAACCATTACGATGCCTTATAGCAGCGGCACCTTTTGGCTGATCATGTCAGGTTATCTGCTGGTGACCGGGCTGCTGGCAGGGAGTAAGCCGGCCTTTTATCTGTCTGCTTTCCGACCGGCAAAAGTGCTGAAGGGAAAAGTTCAGATCGGCAAAGCGGCAAGACGGTCGCGGCAGGCCCTGGTGGTCTTGCAATTCACTTGTTCTATCGGGCTGATCATTGCAACCATTGTCATTTACCAGCAGATCGATTATGCGCGGAGTAGGCCAACGGGATATAATCCCAACAGGCTGATCCAAAGTTTAAAGGGTGATAGGCCTTACAGTGCGCTGAAGCAGGCGGTACTGGCAACAGGACTGGTGACAAGCATG
>JAJPJP010000093.1 GCA_021324175.1 Chitinophagia bacterium | reverse complement strand
TGAGGTCAAATTGCTGTTATTCGGTGCAAAAACGTCAAAATAGCCTGATAACAGGTTATACTGACCCGAACCGATTATGGAATCGCACATATCCATCGTCTTTTGCCAAGCGGGCCCTATGCCTTGGCTAGCACTACCAGTGGTCGTCGTGCTATACACATCCTGGTTAATGTACAACTTAGCCAACAAGGCAAAGGCAGCCCACTTCGTGAACCTGCCATAAGTTGTCGCATCCACGTTGCCAGGCAGGAGTTCGATATTGGCCTGCAATTCATTTACAATCGAGTCATAGATCGCCGCCCTAGGAATTGTCTTAACCGTGGATGGGTCCACATTAAAACTGGTGACATAAGGAACGTTTCCAAATCGATCAATGGCAAGGAAATAGAAAAAGTCCCTCAGGGATTTCAGTTCAGCATTAATTTCAGCAAGGTTTGGCGGCGGAGTAGCCAGCCCATTCACGATACTGAGGGTGAAGTTCGCTTTACCGATACCACCAAAGATATCGCTCCACATTCCGTTCATGCTGGGGTTGTCAGGCGTCCAGTTATGAAGCCATTCCTGGGTGTGCTGGTTGCCGTCGAGCCAGTCTGCGCCCCTGACAGGGATGACCATTTCATCACTCGTAGCAGCGACAAGTTCAAGATCGCCGTCAGGGATATTCTGCAACGCAGCATAAGCGGGAGCGATTCCGGCAGCGATTTCATTGGGGGTCTGCCAGAATTCCGAATTTGGAACAACGCTGTACACTTTGGCGTTCAGGTTTGTGCATGATGATATGCCGGAAACTACCCCGACAAACGCGAGGATCGTGAGGGCATAAATCATTTTCTTTGTTGTCATAAAATTTCTATTAGTATATGGAAGGATCGTTTGGAAAATCGCTTGAGTTTTATACATAAATACGTAAATGTGACTAAACAGTTTGCTATGCCTCGGTTTTTATTGGAATGCAACGTTTAGGCCCACTACCCAGCTCCTTGTTCTCGGGTAGTAAGCATCGCCGCCGTAAGTGGCATCGATATATGCCTGGTTGCTGTCAGCCGGCCTGATTTCGGGGTCAATACCGTCATAATGTGTTACAACAAAGAGGTTTCTCCCCGTAACATAGGCTCTCAGGCTCTGCAACCCTTTGACTTTGAACGTATAACCAAGCGTCGCATTGTCCAGTCTCAGGTATGAGGCTTTTTCCAAATAAAGGTCAGAAGCCGTTGCATTGTCGCGGATACCATTGGTTAACGCTGCCTTGAACACATTATTACCCGGCAAACGCGTGATATTTGCATAATCCAGTGCCGTGTTGTTGAAGATCTTCTGACCATAGTTTCCTCTCGCGAAAATCGAAAGGCTCCAAGCCTTATAAGTGAACGCGGTAGTTATGCCGTAAGTGAACTTGGCCGCAGGGTCTGTATAATAGTTGGTCGCGTCATTATAAGAAACCTTGGCAACGCCGGCAGAGTCGAAGAGCTGATTACCATTCTTGTCGACACCCTCATAATGAGGTAGGTAGAACACATAGGGAGAATATCCCACTTTCAGGAAAGTAATCGGGTTGCTGGAAAGACCGCGTCCTTCCGCAACGCCGCCCGGGATATTGTCGGTGCTCAGCTTGAAACCACCGGCATATGTTCCGGACAGGTTGGTGACTTTAGTTTTGACAAAGCTGATCTGACCGGACAGGGTCCAGGTGAAATCTTTCTGGTTAACCACTTTGGCGGTTAAGCCGATATCAACTCCCTTGTTAGTCAGTGTTCCCACGTTGGCGAGAATGGTGGTGATATAAAATGGTGGAACTGGTACCGTATAGTTGTATAGGAGGTTGCTGGTTTTGTCATTGAACCAGTCGACAGAACCCGTGATTATATTGTTAACGAGTGTGAAATCAACACCAACATTCGTCCCGGCTTTTTGCTCCCATTTCAAATAGGGGTTTGCGTTCTGTGAAGGGCTATAGGGTTTGGGATATTGGTTAGATGAATTGGAAGGATCGAAGTAGGAACTCGTGCCGGCGCCCAGCAGGAACAGCGAACTATAAGGACTGATAGCATCCTGATTGCCCGTGACACCATAGCCTCCCCTGAGTTTCAGGTAATTTATCCAGGTAACGTCCCTCATGAAATCTTCTTTGCTGAGCACCCAGCCCAGGTCAAATGCCGGGAAATTACCCCAGCGGTTATTTGCGCCAAGTTTTGATGAACCGTCCCGGCGAAGAGACGCTGTCGCATAAAAGCGATTATCATAGTTATAAGTTACCCTGCCCAGGAAAGAGATCAGGTAAAATTCATCTCTATACGAGTTCGGCACATTCAATGTCGAGTTACCACCATTGAGGTAGTTATTCTGCAATTGGGGTACCAGGTATTGCTGGCCTGCTACGCTAAAGTTGTCGTCTGTGAAATAATTATATTCATATACAGCCGTGGCACCCAGCGAATTCTTGCCCCACTGGGTGTTATAATTGATATGGAAGTCGCCTTTTTTCGAATCCACGTCATAGTTATACGCGTTCGCCTGCGTAAAAGTGTTTTCTACCGGGAAAGCGGGTGCAAAGTAATAAGTCTGCTTGTTGAAGTGGGAGGTAGATCCTGTAACACCAACTTTTAAGTCATTTGTAATCGAGAAGTTAGCGGTACCCTGCATCTGCGTCAGGTTTTCCTTTCCATTGTTGACTTCTTCATTTAGGTGCTCAACCGGATTTGCTTCAGAAAAATCCGAGAACGCATAATAACTGCCGTTCTTATAAACCGGGTAGGATGGAGGATTGAAGAAGACAAAGGCAAAATTGCTGTAGTCGGTATATTTCCTGGTATAGGACGTGTTAACGATGTTCATGCTCACGACCAGCCTGTCATTAATTGCTTTTTGTTCAGCGTTCAAACGCAGGCCGAGGCCGGTTTTCCCACTGTTAATTACGATACCCTGTTGGTCAAGGTAAGTAACTGAACCACGGTAATTAAACCCCCCCGAACCACCGGAAATGGCTATGTTATGACTTTGAGTGTAGGCGGTGCGCGTAATGGCTTTCTGCCAGTCGGTATTACCACCCTGGTCGTAGCTCGCCACGATCTTTTGTGCAGAGTCCTGTGTATCTCCCAAGTCACTTACGAGGTGATTGACTGAAGCCGTTCTCCATTCAGAAAGATTCAACAGGGGATAATATTTTGCCTGGACGTCCATACCGACAAACGTGTTGTATTCAATGGTCGTTCTTCCAGCATGTCCCTTTTTTGTATTGACGATAATAACGCCGTTGGCTGCCCGCGTACCATAGATGGCGGCTGCCGACGCATCTTTCAACACGTCAAAACTCGAGATATCACCCGGCGGAATATTAGCAAATTGAGTGGGGTCATCCAGTGGAATACCATCAAGCACGATCAGCGGCGTCTGGCCACCGGTGAGAGAGGCCTGGCCCCTGAGGCGGATGATCAGGTTTCCGTTGGGGTCACCGCCGGGGCTGGTGATGGCAAGTCCAGGGACCTTGCCCTCGATCGCTTCCATTCCCGTCGTAACGCCTACCGAGAAATCCTTTGAAGAAATGCTGGAGATTGCTCCAGTGACGTCTTTTTTACGCGCCGTGCCGTAACCGGTTACGACCACTTCGTTCAACGAAGCATTGGAGGGAACCAGCGAAACGCTCACTGACGAGGTTGAAGAGATGTCGATTTCCTGCGTCGCAAATCCAACGGAACTGATCACTATGGACTTTGCACTCCCAGGAACACTCAATTTAAATTCGCCGGTAGCGCCGGAAGCGGTCCCCGTACGCGAACCTTTGACGACTACAGTAGCGCCCTGAACGGGGTTTCCTGTGTTGTCAACTACCTTACCTGTAACTGTCTTGTTTTGGGCGAATGTAAACTGTGTCATTAATACACAAAGCAGGAGCAGGGACACTCCTCCAAACAATCGTTTGATGGTCATAAGCAAATAGTTTAAGCAATTAATAAACGAATATAGAAAAATATCTATTATTTAATCAAAAATTTTTGGGCATTTGCACCGATATACCTTGGGAAATCCGGATCAGAAAGAACAAGGGTCAAAAAAGTACCAATGATGACACTATTTCCTGGCAAAACGCTGCTCTGAGTTTGAATAAGGTTGGGAAAGGCTGGTTTCGGTTGTAAATGCTCAAAAATGTTCGAGAAAACGTGTAAAATTTACACAATGATTGATATTTTTTTTTAATCCGACAAATATTTTTCGATTTTTTTTTGATATCAGCAATAATCGCCGCGGATTATTCGGAAAACACGGTAATTCAGATCAGAAGTCGATCCCAAACCATTTTTTTCTTTCTTTTTTCTGATATTTCTCATAGTTGAACCGGTACAGCTTTCCCGGGCGATGCGGAACATCGCTTTCGTACTCATCAGTATCTTCGAGCAGGTTCATGGAGAAAAACTTTTTGCGGAAATTCCGGCGGTCGAGTTTGACGTTGAGGATTGCCTCGTATAGATTCTGTAACTCGCGAAGCGAAAATTTTTTTGGAAGCAGGCTGAATCCGAGCGGATGTTCCTGGATTCTTTTCTGTAGCCACACGTAACAGGTGTCCAGGATTTTTTTGTGGTCAAACGCCATGTCGCTGAGCGCGGTCACGCGATGCCAGTGCAATTCATTGTCAAGCTTTTTGATCTCGTGATGCTGCACGTTGATCAGGGAGCAATAGGCTATCGTCACGACTCGCGCTGCAGGGTGGCGGAAAACCTCTCCAAATGTTTTTACCTGCTCGAGGTAGACGTCGTCCAGACCTGTCCTTTCTTTTAACACACGGTAAGCAGCCTGGTCGAGATCTTCATGGTTATTGACCAGGTTACCAAGTAAAGACCATTTCCCTTCGTAGTTTTTGAAATCTGATTTGATCAGCAGGACCTTCAATTCACTCTCATCAAAACCGAAGATCACGCAGTCGACGGAAATACCAATGACGCCGTCTCCTTCAAGTTGTTTAAGGATGGTTTTAACATTCGGGCGGGATGAAGTTTCCGAAGTATCTGCAAGCATTTTGAAAAGTTTTCGCCATCGCGAATTTAATATACTGCTGAGTTTTTTTCAATCTTCCTTCAAAAAAGATCAGTCATTTCGTGTAAAACAGCACCTGGCAATGGCTTAAATTTACCTTTAAATCAACTGTATGTACGCCGCCGAACAAACGCAACAGCTTCAAAAAATGACCGCGGCCCTGCTGAAAAAAACCAATGCCCATGCCCTTGTCGCCGGGGACCTCGGGGGTTTGCGCGACGTGCTTCGATTCCATGAATATCGCTACTATGTAATGAATGATCCGCTGCTGGCGGATGCGGAATATGACATCCTTTACAAACAACTTGAAAACATAGAACGCGAAAACCCGAGGCTGGTAACGCCGGATTCGCCAACGCAGCGCGTCGCCAGGGACCTGACAAAAGATTTTCCGACAGTGCAGCATCTCGTACCGATGCTCTCACTCGAGAATTCTTACAACGCCGATGACCTCGTCGACTGGGACCGCAAGGCAAGGGAACTGACGGGGCTAAAGGAAATAGAATATTGCGTCGAACCTAAGTTCGACGGGGCCAGCATTTCCCTAATCTATGAGAATGACAGCCTCACCAGGGGCGCGACGCGTGGCAATGGCATAGAAGGCGACGAAATAACCACCAATATCCGCCAGATTCGTTCAGTTCCATTATCTGCATCTTTCTCATCCTATGGACTTCAACAGGTCGAGATCAGGGGTGAAGTGCTGATGAGTAAAAAAAGCTTTAAGAAATATAACGATCAGCTGACTGAGCAGGGCCTCGCACCGCTGGCCAATCCGCGAAACGCGGCATCGGGCTCATTGCGCATAAAAGATCCCCGGGAAGTGAGCCGTCGGGGACTCGAGGCATTTCTATATCATGTAAGTTATTTTACCGGCCTCGACGGCAAGCCTATTTCTGATATTTTGCTTACCCATAGCGGCTCGCTGGAAATGCTATGGAATCTCGGGTTCCGCAGCCCGCAGAAGGAAAAAAAAGTACTGGCTGGCATACAGGCAGTCGTTGATTATTGTCTTGCGTTTGAAAAGGAAAGGGATAACCTGCCTTATGAAATTGACG
>JAJPJP010000421.1 GCA_021324175.1 Chitinophagia bacterium | reverse complement strand
TTATGCATACTGCGGATATTGTCCAGAACAATGATGATGGGAATTTTCCTCGACGCACGAAACTCCGCTACGGAAATCCTATTCAAATCGTCCATTTTCAACTTACGCATCAGTATAAAGTATCTGCAAAAATAATCCACAATGTGGAGAATCCCGTTACGGATGCGATTCAAAGCCGCTATTTTTGTTGCCGATGGCCAAGAGCAGCACAGACACCCCTTTGATGCAGCAGCATCGTACCATCAAGCAGAAATATCCAGATGCAATCCTGCTATTTCGGGTTGGCGATTTTTACGAAACATTTGGCGAGGACGCTGTTTTGGCTTCCAGGATCCTTGGTATTACGCTGACGAAACGCAACAATGGCGCGGCAGCCTCGAGTGACCTTGCCGGGTTTCCGTTTCATGCTCTCGATAGTTACCTGCATAAATTAATCAAGGCAGGCTACCGCGTTGCGGTTTGCGATCAGCTGGAAGACCCAAAGGCCGCAAAAGGCATCGTCCGGCGCGGTGTCACGGAGTTGGTTACGCCAGGTATCGCCACCCACGATAAGCTTCTCGAAAATCAGCAGAACAATTTCCTCGCTGCCTTACATATTTCCGAATCAGGAATTGGCGTCGCATTCCTGGATATTTCGACAGGGGAGTTTCTCGTTGCGGAAGGCAACCAGGAAAATATCGAGAAGCTCCTTCAGACTTTCCGGCCTGCTGAAGTGATTTTTCAAAAAAATTTTCAAAAGCAATTCAAGGCAAACTTTGGCAACAACTATTACAGTTATGCGCTCGAATCATGGATTTTTGACGAGGCTTATGCCCGTGAAAACCTGCTCAAACATTTTCATGTTCACTCATTGAAGGGATTTGGCATCGATGAATATCACGACGGAATCACTGCAGCCGGTGCGATCCTGCATTACCTGCGAGATACCGAACATCCCAATCTTCAACACCTCACTGCCATCAGGCGAATTGACCTGCAGGAGTTTGTCTGGATGGATAAGTTCACCGTGCGGAATCTTGAACTCGACGGAGTCGGCGGAAATACGCTTTTGAAAGCGATGGATAAAACCATTTCACCGATGGGAGCACGTTTGTTGCGGCGCTGGCTCCTGCTTCCGCTCAGGAACATCGACAAGATCAATGAAAGATTGAACCTCGTTGAATTTATTATCCGAGAAGTTGATTTGCGAAACAGCCTCGTGCAACATATCAAGCAATGCGGAGATCTTGAGCGTCTGATAAGTAAGGTCCCCAACAAAAAAATCAACCCGCGCGAGCTATTACAGGTTGCACGATCATTGCAGCACGTCGTACAAATTAAGACGTTGGCTGATGAGGCCGGCGACGCATACTTGTCAAGTCTTTCCGATCTTATTGAGCCGTGCCAGGACATAGCTGCCAGGATTAGCGCCTGGATTAATGAGAATCCTCCTGCCGTGGCGGCTAAAGGAAATGTCATCCGATCCGGCATCGATGAGGAACTCGACGAGTTACGGGAAATTGCCAATGGGGGTAAGGCATACCTGGCAAAGCTGCAGCAAAATGAAGCAGAATCCACTGGGATCGGCTCGCTGAAGATCGGATTCAACAATGTGTTCGGCTACTACCTGGAAGTCACAAACTCACATAAGGGGAAAGTGCCGGATTCCTGGATGCGTAAGCAGACTCTCGCGAATGCCGAGAGATATATCACGCCAGAATTAAAAGAATATGAAGAAAAGATCACCGGAGCAGAAGCTCGAATTGAAACTCTTGAACTTGGCATTTATAATCGTCTCCTGGTCGAATTGCAAGCTTACATATCGCCCATCCAGGTCAATGCGAACGTGATCGCCATATTAGACTGCATAATCTGCTACGCAAATAATGCCTTGTATTTCAAATACAAAAAACCTCAATTGCATGCGGGAACTGAACTTGTGCTTAAAGAAAGCCGTCATCCCGTTATTGAGAGAAATCTGCCTGCCGGTGAGCCTTACATAGCGAATGATATCTACCTGGATGATCATTCGCAACAAATTATCATACTGACTGGCCCGAATATGAGTGGCAAAAGCGCGCTATTGCGTCAGACCGCTCTTATTACGCTCATGGCGCATGCCGGAAGTTTTGTCCCGGCCGGAGAAGCAAACATCCCGCTGACTGATAAGATCTTCACCCGCGTTGGCGCATCGGACAATATTACGGGTGGCGAATCAACTTTCATGGTGGAAATGAACGAAACAGCGAGTATCCTGAACAACTTCAGCTCTCGCAGCCTGATTCTTCTGGATGAGATCGGGCGGGGCACCTCAACCTATGACGGAATATCCATTGCCTGGAGTATTGCCGAATACCTTCATGAAGCGCCCCAAAAGCCAAAGACTTTATTTGCGACGCATTACCATGAACTCAATGAACTGGAAAAACAGTTTCCCCGCATTAAGAATTATCACATCACAAATAAAGAATCCGGTAACAGGATCATATTTCTGCGGAAGCTGGCACCCGGTGGCAGCACCCACAGTTTCGGAATTCACGTGGCGAAAATGGCCGGTATGCCGGCGCCGATGCTACAACGCGCCAATGAAATTTTGGCAAGGTTGGAGATGAGTCGGAATGCGCACGAACTAACTTCAGAAGATCTTGGGCAAATACTTCGGAAAGACGGCACGGAAAATATCCAGCTTTCCATATTCGATGCTCACTCGGAAACATTTGACGAGATAAGAAAACTATTACAGGCAACGGATATTGATCAGCTGACACCAGTCCAGGCACTGCTTAAATTGAGCGAGATAAAAAGCCTACTCCGTTAGCCTACCATCCGCCGGCGAGACCCTCTCTAAGTGCGCGGTGATATTTTTTCAGATTGAAAGAATATAGATATGGCGCTTTGTGGGCTCCTCCCTTGCGCCGTTGTTCGAGGCGGTTGAGAATGTCATATCCGAGCATCTTGCGTTGAAAATTGCGCCGGTCAAGCTTTTTGTCAAGGATCGTTTCGTAAAGCTTCTGAAGCTCAGGCATGGTAAATTTTTGGGGCAAAAGGTTATATCCGATCGGTTGATATTTCAGTTGGGTCCTCAGGGTTTCAAGAGCCCTGCCAAGTATGTCTCCGTGATCCATAATCAGGGGAGGCAAGTCATGAATATCGTACCAGTCGCATAGGTCCGACATGTAATCCCTGGTTGGCACGACGTTGGTAAAGTTGACAAGGGCGTAATAGCCGATCGTGATAAATCGCTTGAGCAACCAGTAGTTCCTGTCCGCGTCCCATCCGACGTGCCTCATTCTGTTAACATGAAACTTCCGGTCTGAGCGGCGGGGGTCCCCAAAAATATAAAACTGTTTGAGAAAGATATTGCTAAGACCGGTCCGTTCCCTCAATATCCGCGTGGCAGCGTCATCGATATGTTCATCCTTATACACGAATCCGCCAGCTACCGACCATAGGTTGACGTATTTCAGCTTGGTCAGCAAAACTTTCAGCTGGTTGTTGTGAAAACCAAAAATGACGGAATCAATTGAGATGCCCGGCTGAAAAAACTTTTCGCCTTGGGCAAAAAATTTATATAATTCTTTGTTTTCGACCATTACTACTCCCGAAAATAAACAATTAATTTATCAGTGTGCCGGTGCAATACCAATGGGAAGCGAATTCGGCGACTCTCAGAATTCACAAAATCTTACTTGCGGATCAGCGGATACCCGTTATTCGCCAGCATGACTTTTTCGATTCTTTCGCGCGACAATGATTTGCCATGCCAGTTCGCCGCTGGCCAGGGCGGCGAGTGCTGCAGCTGCCGGAATCAATGTTCTTCCGGATTCTGAAAATGCACCTGATAGACCAATGATATAAACACAACAGGCAAGAATAAATAAAATACAAATTGCAGGTACGGGAAGGGGGATCCGGAAGGGCCGGTACTCGCCAGGGGCTTTAATTCTGAGAACGATCAGGCTAATATATTCCAAAAAAAGGCCAGCACCGTAAAGAGTTACATCCATGATGATCAGATCTGTGAACGTAAACATGATCATGATGCTCACTATTGCCGCAGATACGATGATCGACACATATGGTGTTTTAAACCGGGGATGGAGCGCATTGAACTTTTGTGGCAATAGGCCGTCATCGGCCATGACCTTAGGAACTCTGGATACAGAAAGCAGGACAGCAGAAAATAATCCGGTTGCACTGGCCATTCCCCCAATGGCAAGGATCGCTGCAAGCCATTGATGTTTGAGGATTGTTCCCAATATCGGGAACCCCTCCTCGCCCAGATGTTTAAAATCAATTCCAGACCTGATCACGGCTATCGATGTGACAAGGTACATCACGTAGATGGTGATGAAGGCGAGGGCGCAAGAGACGATATAGGATCGGATCGGCCGCTCTACTTCGCCCGCATAGGTCGACGCATTGTCCCAGCCGAAAAAGTTCCACATGACCGTGTAGATACCCATTCCGAGGGAAGAAAATCCAACCCCTTTGAGAGATAAAGCAGGAATCGGCTGGGACCCCGCCGGTCCAAGCAATACCATGCAGCAGAGAATGACAAATGGGCTCAGCACAACCACGCCGAGTCCCATCGAGATCTTCCCCACCGGAACAATGCCAAAAATATTCAGCAAAGCGCTGGCCCAGATAATACAGAGGCAGACAGGTATTTTGTAAACATGGAACTCGGGAAAAAAGAATGAGGCGTATTCGACAAAGAGAACCGGGTAGATTGCAAGATCTACAAAGGTGTACAGCCATGTCCAATATCCCTCGTAAAATGCCCATCTTATCCCCAGCGCGCGTTTTACCCATTGGTAATAGCCGCCGTTCAAGGGCATCATCCCATTTAATTCGAGCACGGCGAGGATCGCCGGGACGTCCCACAGGATAGGAATTACCATGAGTAAAATAAGCGATGCGTTTTTACCTGCGTATGAAAATAGTGGCTCGATCCCGTATGGTCCACCAGAAACGGTAAAAAAAATCACGGCAGCAAGCTGGAATACGCGCAAGCGCAGGCGACTGGATGAGGGTTTGGCGATCAAGAAATAAAAATATTGAGAAATGAACAAGATAAGGATATTATAGTGAACTTATTTCTCAGTGCTTCGAATCCCAATAGAAGACCTGACAAGATTTTCACATTTCTCTTTATGATTTAACCCGGAACTTTGTGTCATGGAATATTTCGCTGACCAAGAATCTATCGTTCGCAAAATTTGGGGGAAATCAGATACGATTCTTTTTATTTTCGCTGGGGCGGCAGCCGAGTTTGCGTTGAATAAGGCGGTCGATTGGCTGTATTTTACAGGCAAGCTACCCGCGGATCCGATTGGCCGATTATTTTCTACTGTCTCCTATGCGCGCCAGATCGTTTTTCTTGAAAAAGAAAAAGCGCTTTCAGCCATTGACCGGATCAAGTCTATTCATGATACAGTCGAAAAGGAACGCAACGCCAAAATACCGGACTGGGCCTATCGCGACGTCTTATTCATGCTGATCCATTATTCGATAAGCTCTTTTGAACTCCTGGAAAGAAAATTGAGTGCGGCTGAAAAAGAAGAAGTGTATTCTGTTTTTTTCCGTCTTGGAAGCAGGATGGAACTTCGAGACCTGCCGCGATCCTATCGGGAATGGTTGCCCGCGCGCGAACAGCATCTTACAGATAATCTTGCGTTGAGCGAATATAGCATCGACCTCTTCAGGCAATACCGCAAACACCTCGGGTCATTTCGATATTGGATTCTGAAGCAGGCTCAAATTCTTGTTGTGCCGCCGCGAGTCATTCATCTGCTTCATTTGGGCAGGATTTCGTGGCTGTCACCAGTTGTTCCAATGTATAAATTAGCCGTAAAATTGAAAACAGCCTGGCTGGTGAAGGAATTCATCTTACCTGGAAAATATAAGGCGCAAATCAAAAGCCTCGATTTTGCGCCGGGTGGCTGATTAATTCTTATCGGTGCAGGCTTTGAAAGTGTTCTTAAGCAGCGCTGCTATCGTCATCGGCCCGACTCCCCCCGGCACCGGCGTAATGAAACTGCACTTGGAAGATACCTCGGAAAATAAAACATCTCCTTTTAGAGCAAACCCCTTTTTCTTCGTTGCATCGGGCACCCTGGTAATTCCGACGTCTATGACGACGGCTTGTTCCTTAATCATGTCAGCCTTCACAAATTCAGGTCGCCCAAGCGCTGCGATGACCATGTCGGCCTGACGGCAAAGATTTCCCAGGTCACGCGTTTTTGAATGACAAACCGTTACCGTGCAGTTTCCCGGATTTGAGTTGCTACTCAGTAATATGCTGATTGGCCTTCCTACAATATTGCTTCTGCCGAGAATCACGGCGTGAAATCCAGTCGTATCTATCTGATAATGTTGCAGTAACAACATGATGCCATGCGGAGTTGCAGGGATAAATGTGGGTAGACCCTGGACCATGCGACCGATACTTACCGGATGAAATCCATCTACGTCCTTTGAAGGTTCGATGGCGTTGATCACCTTCTCATCGGATATATGAGAAGGCAGGGGAAGCTGAACCAGAATACCGTCAATTTCGATATCTCCATTTAATTCTTCAATGATTCCCAGGAGTTTATTTTCCGAAACTGTATCCTCCAGCCTGATCAGCGTCGATTTAAAGCCAATTTCGCTGCACGCTTTCACTTTCGCATTAACATAAGTTTCGCTGGCGCCATTGTTTCCTATTAAAACCGCGGCCAGGTGGGGCACCTTCTTGCCTTCGATAACCAGTTGAGCGACTTGTAATTTGAGCGTGTCTTTTAATTGTCGAGAAGCCAGTTGTCCATCTAAAATTTGCATGTCGCAAAGTTAATAACCAGTCGATTATGTTTTAGGTGAATTTGAGATTATCAGGCATAATTGGGAAATGGTGCAGAATTATTTTTGAATGTTTGCAGCATATCCGCACATTGATTTGTCTACCCTCCATTAGGAACTAATTTTTAACAATTTTTTTGAAAAAAACAAAAGTTCCTATATTTACGACTTCTATAAACCAAACTCACAGTCACATGAGAAAATTTCTATCACTGTTTGCAGTGCTGGTATTAGTTTGTTCTACAGCATTTTCGCAATCAAGGAATGTTACTGGTAAAGTAACTGACCAACAAAATCAGCCCGTCCCGTTTGCTTCTGTCAGAATTAAAGGTAGCAAAGTTGGCGTACCTGCCGACGCGGATGGAAACTTTGCGATCAAAGCAAAGACCGGGGATGTTCTTGTGGTTACCGGAACTGGGGTGACCTCCAAAGAAGTTACAGTCAGCGAGGGTGGCCTTTTGACTATCCAGGTGGCCCGCAAAGAATCAAATCTTACCGAAGTGGTGGTTACCGCCTTGGGTATCCAAAAACAGGCGAAATCGCTGGGTTATTCCACTGACGCGGTCAATGGCAAAGACATTATCGCGGCAAAACCTTATGACCTCGCAAATGGATTGACGGGCAAGGTTTCCGGCTTGGAAATAAATACCGTTAACAACGGCCTTTTTGCCCCTTCGCGTATTACGCTTCGTGGAAATCGTTCGCTCACGGGAAACAACACGCCGCTGATCGTTCTCGACGGTGCCATTTTCTACAACGATATCAGCACGATCAATCCGGATGATATCCAGGATGTGACCGTATTGAAAGGTTCGAGCGCCTCGGCAATTTATGGTTCCGATGCTTCCAACGGCGTGATGATCATCACGACCAAGCGGGGTATTCGAAACAAATCAGTAATCACGGTTTCCAGCACATTAGAACGTGAAACGGTGGCTTACCTGCCTGCGTTCCAAACTTCATTTGGCAACAGTGGCGGTGAATATTATATCTATAGTTACAATGACCTGAGCACTTACATTCCATTTGAAAATCAGAATTTTGGTCCCGCCTTCGCAGGCTATGTGGGTCTGAAAGTCCCTGCCGGACGTCCGCTGGCTGATGGCTCCCTTCAAATGATTAATTGGGGCGCGGTGAAAAACCAAAAAAAGGATTTCTTTGATGTGGGTGTTACACAACTCGATAACTTCTCATACCAGGCAGGTGACGAAACCAGCCGCTTCTTCCTCAGTGGATCTTATACGAACAGCAAGAACCCGATGCCCGGTGACAAGGGAATTCGGGATGTTTTCCGGGTAGGAGGCTCTAAAACGTATGGTATATTCTCTGCCGATTTCACGCTGTCTTATACTTACAGAGATATCGAAACAACGAACACGGGATCGGTGTACAACAATGTCCTGAATTCACCGGTCGATGATCCGTTGTCGCAATACAAAAACTGGCAGTCGGGTAAATATTCTACTCCGTCAGCTTATTATAATGACTACTTTGTCAATCCTTATTGGGTTACCGGCAATGATCGTTATTCAACCATTAACAACAACATTCAGGGTAACGGTCACTTACAGTTGAAACCGACAAAGTGGTTGACTTTATCATACCGCCTGGCACTCAATAACCTCAGCCAAAAAGCAGAACATAGAACTGGTGCGGCTGAATATGACCCTTATGTATTTGCCAATGACACGGTATATTTTGAAAACACACACGGCACTGGAACGGTACCGATTACTGCATTTGGCACGAAATGGATCGCGACAAATCAGGGATATGTACAACCGTATTATAACGCATCGACTTTTTCGAACTTTTTGGTTACCTCGGACTTTGTAGCCTCCTTCAACAAGGACGTAGGCCGTGATTGGAATATCAACGCCAATGCAGGTACAACTTATATCGACAACCAGATAAGTTACCTGAATGTAAACGCCAACAATATCTTTTTCCCCGTTTATAATATTACATCTCTAACTGGTATCCCAACCTTAGGTCAGTATTTTGAAGAGGCCCGGAAACTGGGGTATTTTGGTGAAGCACAACTAGGATATAAAGGACTCGCTTATTTGCATGGATCTTACCGGACGGATATTGACTCCAGGCTGTCTAAGTCGAACCGGTTTATCCCGTATTACGACGTCGATGCTTCACTCGTTCTAAGCGAACTGATTCCTTCCCTTAAAAATGGTAAATTCCTCGAATACGCTAAACTGAGAGGCGCATATTCAGTGACAGGTAACGCTTCTGCTCTCGCAGGAGGTTCTGCCTACATTGCTGACGGTGCGTATAAAACAACTCCGACCTTGTATAGTGAAGCCGGGTTCCCTTTCAGTGGTTTAGGGGGCTATTTGCTTAATACAAACATCGCCAACCCAAACATCAAGCCTGAACAGGTCAAAGAAAAAGAAATCGGCGCAGAACTTGGGTTCTTGAATAGCAGGATCACTTTGAGCGGCGCCTATTACGACCAGAAATTAACAGATGGTATCGTTCCGGCTGCTCTTCCGTCTTCCACCGGATACACTTCAGCCTTGGTGAATGCGGCCAATACGGATAATAAGGGTTACGAATTGGACTTTAAAGGGAAGGTTGTACAGACAAGGAATATTGTTTGGTCCGTCAACTTGAACTATTCTCACAACGAATGCAGGGTGATCTCCATTAATGGCGGCCAGCAGCAGCTCGCCATAGCAAATAACACCTATGCGGTTGTCGGGCAGCTTTATCCGCTGATCGAGGTGACGGACTGGGTGCGCGATCCGCAAGGTCATGTGGTCGTCAATGCGGTGACTGGTTTGCCGTCTACTAACCCCAACCCGGTTATTGCAGGCAACGCCACGCCCAAGGACATCGTTGGAATTTCTACAAGCGTGACCTGGAAGGGATTTACGATTACGGCTACTGCAGATTATCGCGGCGGATACAAGACTTATAATTCGATTGGTCAATTCATGTCATTTACCGGTTCCAGCCTTTACAGTGCTGCTACCAACCGTCAGCGTTTTGTATTTCCGAATTCAGTCATTGAGACCTCATCAGGAAAGTTTGTTCCGAATACGACGGTTACAACAAATGATGCGAACTACAATTTATTCCCAGGGCTGTTTAACTATATCCAGTCGCCTTACGTGACCAGTGCCTCGGCATGGAAATTGCGTGAAGTCAGCCTTTCTTATTCGCTGCCCAAGTCTGCTCTCCGGTTTACCAGGGTGGTTCAGACTGCTTCTTTGACAATTTTTGGGAGGAATCTCTTAATGCTGAGACCAAAGACGAATCAGTGGACAGATCCTGAGTATAGCGAAGATACCAGCAATGCAGTTGGAGAAAACTCGATCAACCAGGCGCCGCCGACAAGAATCATGGGGGCTACTTTGGCTATCACATTCTGAGTCTTAAAATCTAAAAAAAGTATTATGTTCAAACGAATAAATCAATTCATACTGCCGTCTTTTTGCCTGCTTTTGCTGTTATCAGCGGGATGTCAAAAGGGGACTTTTGATATCAACGATATCAATCCCAACGTGCCCTCCAATGTAAGTCCAAAATTCATACTTTCTGGCGCACTGATGCGCTCCGCCCAGATTATGGCCGGCGGCGATGCGGACTTCGCTGAACTGTATATGGGTTATTGGTCAGTCAGTGGCGACTACATTCCGGTGACTTCGACATTAACCTATCAAACGACAACCGGCTACTATTCCGACAACTGGGATGGCAGCTACCAGTTGTTGAAGAATTATCGTCAAATTGAACAGCTTGCTTCCGCAGACCCCAACCTCACCAATTACGTGGCGATGGGGAAGATCATGGAGTCGTTCCATTTCGAAAGGCTGGTCGACATGTACAATAATATTCCGTATTCCCAGGCACTTCAGGGTGGTACGATCAATTATCCCACCTATGACGATGCTGCCACTGTTTATGCCGGAGTAATAGGTACGCTTGATACCGCGATCCAGTTAATCCATGCGGCGCCGGCGACGGCAGAAAGTCCAGGTGCTTACGATATTTTGTTCCAGGGAAGCATGACATTGTGGGAGGAGTTT
>JAJPJP010000268.1 GCA_021324175.1 Chitinophagia bacterium | reverse complement strand
GATTCTACATGGATTATACCGGAACAGGCAACACGCTAAACGCGCGGTTACCAAGCGTCCTAAGGCTTATCATGGACAGCCTGCGTTATTGGATTATCGAGATGCATGTAGATGGCTTTCGTTTTGACCTTGCCTCTGCCCTTGCGCGTGAGCTTCACGATGTAGATCGGTTGAGTTCCTTTTTTGATATTATCCACCAGGATCCGCTGATTTCGCAGGCGAAGCTGATTGCCGAACCTTGGGACGTCGGGGAAGGCGGATACCAGGTTGGAAAATTCCCGCCAGGCTGGGCAGAATGGAACGGCAAATATCGCGACTGTATGAGGAACTACTGGCGGGGCGCAGACAGCATGCTAGTAGAATTCGCCGAACGCTTTACGGGAAGCTCAGATCTATATAAAAATGATTACCGCCTCCCAACGGCGAGCATAAATTTTATCACTGCGCACGATGGTTTCACCATGCAGGATCTCGTTTCCTATAATGAGAAACACAATGAAGCAAATCGTGAAGACAATCGCGATGGCGATAATAATAATCATTCCTGGAATTTCGGAGTCGAAGGTCCAAGTGACAACCCCGAAATCGTTGATTTGAGAAAACGTCAAAAACGAAATTTCCTTGCAACTCTTTTTCTTTCACAGGGTGTACCCATGCTCCTTAGTGGGGATGAGATTGGGCGCACTCAGCGCGGTAATAACAACGCCTATTGTCAGGACAATGAAATTTCATGGGTCAGTTGGGATCAGGTGGATGAGGATCTTCTCAATTTTGTCCGAAAATTAATTCGCTACCGTGCATCTCATCCTTCTTTCTGTCGTCGTCAATGGTTCAAGGGAAAGCCCATTCGCGGGAGTGCAAGAAAGGATCTTGCATGGTTTCTGCCGGAAGGCTGGCCGATGACCGACCACAACTGGAAAGACGATTTTGCCAAATCGCTGGCTGTATACTTGAATGGAAATGAAATTGCCATCAATCATAGAGGAGAAAATATTAACGACGATCATTTTTATCTGATGTTCAACGCCTCCCATGAACGGTTGACCTTTGTTCTGCCAGACTTAACTTACGGTGATCGCTGGATAGTTGATTTTGACACAGAGTCCGGCTTCTCAGATTCGGGCGAAAAGGCCTTCAAAGCAGGTGAAAAAATGGAAATATCCGCCAGATCCCTGGTAGTGCTTCGATGCAGAAACCCCCGATCAACGCGATATCAATAACGATTTTCCTGAATTATTGTCCCGAGGAGACCCACGTGATGGCTCGCTGGATACCATCACTCGCGAATCCCTTGTATTCGCCCGGAACTAAGTGTCCATAGCGGTCTGTAAATTGCCTTATGCCCTCATCGTCCGAAACTATAGCCACTCTCTTCCATTTGGCAATTTCCTTTAGACCAAGCCATACGTCCATTAACCATGCACCGGCTGAAAAACTGCCAAGTGATGTGTCAACGAAGAACAAATAGTTGAGCGGATGCTTTTCACTGATATGCTTTTTAACTACAGGAAAAACGACGTCGTCGTAGTCTTCTTTGGTAACTTTTCCAGTTGCTCTAAATCCCACCACGTTATCGGGCAGATCCTTTAATTCCCTGATCATGGTCGCATTTTCTTTTAAAAGAACAAAAAAACTGCCAAGACATACTTCAACGCCAAACTGGGGAAAAAACTGGCCAAATTGATGTCGATTGACATCCAATGGCATCTTAGGCTAAAATATTGCGGTAAATATTGTTAGACAGTTTTCAATGAATACTCCTTTTCGGAGATTTCGCTAACGCGAATCAGGTCGATTGAAGTATAGGTGATATTCAGTTGCGCGAGAAAATTGCACAGTTCCTCACGAATATCACGGGAATCCAACTTGTTTCTGCTGCTGATGAGATATTCCGCGGGCTTGCTGGACAGCGGTAATTTGTTATCATACAGCAAATAAAGTACAGAATAATAACTGAACATAAGATGCAATATCATCGAAATAATTCGCTTTATCAATTTTAATTCCGCCTGGAAAGATGATCTTGAATCAGTTAACTAGCAGGCTAAAGACTGTCATCGTCAGTTAAGATTTATTGAGTATTTCTTTTCCCAATTTGATTTGGAATGGTCGCTTACTAAACAAGATTGATTAAAGGGTTCATTTTTTGCGGTCAACAATAGAATACCAAATTGGAAATACATAGAATTCGGCCATGCATCAGAAGTTTAATACGGCAGCTTTACGGACCCAGATAATCGATGAAATCAACCAGTTGATCTACATGCTGGAAGAGGGCGCGCATTTTGAGGAGATTATTATAAAAAGGGGTCTTATCAAAAGCCTTTATGGTCAACTCGATCTGATCGAACGCGAAGAATTTATTTCCATTTTCGGCGAAAAGTTTTTCCATGAAATTATAGAGACGATCCCAGAGATGATCCGGAATAGAAACAAACCGACAGATATGGGTTTTCCCATGTCATGAAGGAAACTGACTGAGTTTTTGATTTGAAAAATGCATCTAACGGCATGGAGCTAAATCCGTTTCTATCCTATCGATCCCTTGTGCCGGTGACGGTTTGAATGACTGCTGCCTGATCTGTTCCACTGCCGTAAGCAACTGCTTTTGCAAACCACGCCAGGGCTGCCTCACCGAGCGGAACAGCACACCCCTTTTCTTTGGCCAGCTTTACTGCATACAAGGTATCCTTGCGGCGCAGCCCGAGACTAAAATTCGGAGTTGGGTCGAAGGTTCTTTCTGCCATGGTCCTCGCGTTTTTTTTCACTTGCGGGCTCGCCGCAACGCTGCCTTCGATACCCTGGACAACCAGCTCTTTGTCAAGACCGAGTTTCTCAGAAAAATTGATAGCTTCCGCCAACGCAGCGATTTGTATGGCTCCCATAAGATTAATCATGAGCTTGTACGCCGTGCCTGAACCCGGGCCGCCAAAGCGAATTATTTTGCTTGAAAAAGCTGCGAGTAAATGTTCTGCTTTGATAAAATCCCTTTGATGCGCTCCGACAAGCAGGGTCAGGGTGGCTGATGCCGCATGCTCCGGCCAGCCGGTAACAGGGCAATCAATATAATGGAGGCCGCGCTTAGTTGACTCATTAGCCAGGGTCAACGCGTGGCCGTGAGAAATTGTCGAACATTCGATGACCATGGAACCCTGGCTCAGAGCGTCCATTGCACCATTGTCGCCCAGCCAAACATCGAAGGAAGCCTGATCGTCGGAAACGACAGATATTACCGCTTCCATTCCCCGGGCAGCGTCTGCAGGACTTTCCGACCAGGCTGCGCCAGCTTCAAATAGGGATTG
>JAJPJP010000420.1 GCA_021324175.1 Chitinophagia bacterium | reverse complement strand
TTCTTGTCTGATGATTTCGCCGGGCTGGTCTGTGCATAAGAAAGACCTAAACCCATTATTAGGACAATCGCCATAATTAGCTTTTTCATAATTCAGAATTTTAGTTGTAAGAATTAAAGTTGACGTAAATCTATTCAAATTGGGAAAAAAACCAAAAAAAGGTTAACTTAATCATTATCAGCCATTAATACGCCAACGATTAGGTCGTTAAACGGCGGACGCCTTAACGAGTTTTTAACCATATTAATCAGCCTTGAAAAGCAATTTTGCTAAACTTAAGTAGTTAGAAGAGTCATGCGTTCCTCCACCCTCAAGTTAATTGTCTTACTAGCGACCATTTTAACCACGCTGATTGTCATTGTGCAATTGTATTGGCTCAAGAAGGTGTATTCTTTTGAGGAAAAGCAATTCAACAACAACGTGGTAAGGAGCATCCGTGGAGTGTTTGAAGACTTGCAAATGAATGACAATCCGTCCATGATTTTTCAACAGTTAATCGCCAGTCCCGGTCCAAATTATTACATTTTTAAGGCGGATACCCTTCCACTAAAAGACTCACTATCCTTTTATCTTCAACGAGAATTCGCAGACTTCAATGTGACCACTGATTGCAAGCTCGCCGCTTACAGCAAAGATCTAAAAAAATACATATATGCTAAATATATACCAGCCGCGGCCACTAATTACCCAGGCCAGGAAGTAAGCGATTTCCCCGTATTTGATGACGATTTTGATCACATTCTTCTCTATTTTCCTCATCGGAGCAACTATATTCTTGGACAAATGAATTTCTGGATTATTAGCAGCATAATTCTATTTATAACTTTGATCGGTTTGGCCGTGAGTCTCTTTTATTTCTATCGCCAAAAGTTCCTGTCGGAAATTCAAAAGGATTTTGTCAACAATTTCACCCACGAGTTCAAGACCCCACTTGCGGTAATGAAAATTGCTTCCGAGGTCTTGGCTCAGAGTTCCATTGTCCACCAACCCGATAAATTACAACGATATACAGAGATCATAAAAAATCAAACGGAACATTTGCAAAATCAGGTGGGCAGGCTCCTGAAGGCTGCCTCCTCAGATAATACAGACCTTCATATTGAAAAGGAAAACATAAACGCGCATCAACTCATCGAACAGGCATTAGACAAGGTGCAGCCACTCATTGAGGAAAAGAACGCCAAGGTTGAAATTAGAGTGGGCGGCACCAGTGAGCAAATGTTCGCCGACAAAGCCCATCTCGAATTGGCTGTTGTCAACCTGCTAGAGAATGCGTTAAAATACTCTTCAGACCCGCACATTGTAGTTGAAGCGGGGAAATCTGAAAAAGATTTTTTCATAAAAATTAAGGACAATGGAATTGGGATTGAAAAAAAATACATAAAAAATATATTCAAAAAATTTTATCGAATTCCCACCGGCGATGTTCACAATGTAAAAGGCTTCGGGCTAGGACTGAATTTTGTCAAAAGAATCATCGATGCCCACGATGGAAAAATTAAGGTCAACAGCATACCGGGAATCGGTACTGAATTTAAACTTTTAATTCCAGTTAACTAAATAATATGCAAAGCGCAAAAGCAAGAATCTTATTGGCAGAGGATGACCTTTCTCTTGGATATGTTATCAAAGACAACCTTACTGAAGCAGGCTACGACGTGACACTTTGCCCCGACGGACAAACTGCAATCGAAAAATTTGATAAGGAGGAATTCAATATCTGCCTGCTTGATGTTATGATGCCCAACAAGGACGGTTTTGCCGTAGCCAAAAAAATTCGCCAATCAAGCGACTTGGTGCCAATTATTTTTTTAACCGCAAAATCATTGGAAGAAGACAAGATCAAGGGATTTCTTACCGGAGCCGACGACTATATTGTGAAGCCATTTAGTATGCAGGAACTTCTAATGCGAATTGATGTCTTCATACGACGTAGTAAAAAAATGTATTCTGAAACGGCCGTCACTTTCAACATCGGCAACTTGCGTTTTTCGTACACAGATTTAAAGCTGGGGATTGGTCAGGAGATTTTCAACCTTACACAAAAAGAAGCCGACTTACTGAAATTTCTTTGTGAACATTCAAACCGAATACTTAAGCGAGAAGAAGTCCTTTTGAATGTTTGGGGCAAAGACGATTATTTTTTAGGGAGAAGTATGGACGTGTTTATTACCAAATTGAGAAAGTATTTCAAATCAGATCCTAACATCAACCTCGAAACAATACATGGCGTCGGGTTTCGTTTTAACGTGCCGGTGCAAGTTTAATAACCGACTATTAACCGGCATTCCGTACTTTTCAGCTGTAGTGGCGTTATAGGGTGCGTGAGTAGTTGAATTAACCGCTGATTAACTGGGTAAAAGCCATAAATAAACCAATCTATAATAGCTTTGCACTTTTTATAAAGGTGCTTAACCTGATGCAACCTATATTGATAAAAAGAACTTTACTTTCGGCAGCGGTGCTGCTTTCTTTTTATGCTGGAATTGCACAGCTGTCTGTCGACACCGTTCAATTGAGGTTGCCAGACGCAGAAAAGATATTCTTGGATAGTAATCTCCAACTACTCGCGCAGAGATACAATATCGATGCACAACGCGCCCTGATAATCCAGGCGAGGCTTTGGCCGAATCCTAATTTTAGTATTTCCCATGGATTATATTCGGGGCAATTGAAGGAATTCTTTCCATTGGGGGCAAATGATGAGACGACTGCGACGCTTTCACAACTCATTCTCTTGGCCCGTAAGCGGAACAAACAGATCAAACTGGCGCAGGAAAACGCCAAATTAAGCGAGTACCAGTTTTTCGATCTCCTCCGAACACTCAAGTACACATTACGCACAGATTTCTTTAATATCTTCTATTTAAGGCAATCTGCTTCGGTTTATGACGCTGAAATCAGGGCACTGCGTCAAATAGTTTCTGCGTTCGACGAACAGGAAGGGAAGGGCTATATCTCAGAAAAGGAGGTTGTACGCATTAAAGCCCAGCTTTACAGCTTTCAAAGTGAATTTTATGACTTAATCAATCAAATTAATGATGTAGAAAGCGAATTGAGATTAATTCTGCAGTCAAAGCCAAATAAATACATCGCTCCACTGCTCGACACAGCCGACCTGTCCTCTCTTGACCCAAATAAGTTCCCTCTGAATCAACTGATTGATTCGGCGTATAAAAACAGAACCGATTTACAAATAGCACGGACCAACGCCAATGTTAACAGGCTCAACTATGATTATCAGCGTTCTTTGGCTGTCCCCGACCTGACTTTATCACTCGGCTATGATGAGCAGGGAAGTTTCCTAACGAATTACCTTGGAATTGGAGCAGCAATAGATTTGCCTATTTTTAACAGGAATCAGGGCAACGTAAAATCTGCGAAGGCGATGATTGCTTTTGGGAATGCGACAGAAAAATTTACCATGGCTACGGTCGAAGAAAACGTAAACAGGTCACTGCAAAAAGCGTATAGCCAAACACGCCTTTACGGAACCATTGACAAAAAATTTTCCGCCGATTTCGAACGATTAATGCGTGAAGTTGTGATTAATTATCAACGCCGGAACATCAGTATTTTGGATTTTCTCGATTTTTATGACTCTTATAAGCAGAACGCGTTGCAGATTAATACTATTCTTTATAATCGTGTACAGGCATTTGAAGACATAAATTATTATACAGGTACCAATTTTTTTAATTAGCAAAAAAAGGAAGCGACCAAATATGTTTTCACTACGGAAATACATCACTTACAATGCGCCATATATTGTTTTTATTTTTGCAGTGTTGGTGTTAGGCCAGGCCTGCAGTTTGACCGCGGAAAAAAAACCTGACGAGAAGCAGAAATATGTTATTCCCGATTCTCTATTGCGAACGATCAAAATAGATACTGTTCAAAAATGCCAACTTATTAATTCCATCACGCTTACAGGACAGGTTGATTTTAACCAAGACCATGTTGTCAAACTGTTTCCGATGATCAGCGGCAACGCCCAGGGGATCTCTGTAGTTCTTGGCGATTATATTAAGCAGGGGCAAATCCTGGGTACGATTACCAGCTCTGAAATGGCGGGATATAGCAATGATTTGGTGAACGCACAGACGAACTTGGAAGTGGCCAAAAAAAATCTGGCTAAGACGATTGACATGTATAAAAGCGGCCTTGCCTCTCTCACGGATTCGCTCAGTGCAGAAGCCGGTTACAAGCAGGCTCAGTCTGAATTAAATCGGGTTAACCGAGTCCTTAAAATCAACGGTGGCAGCACAAATGGCGAATATGAAATTAAAGCTCCGATTAGTGGATTTCTCGTGGACAAGCAGGTCAACAACAATACCATAATTCGTGCTGATAACGGAAATAGTCTTTTTACAATCTCGGATCTCAAGAATGTTTGGGTGTGGGCAAATGTTTACGAATCCAACATCAATGCCATTCGCATGGGCGATAACGTCAACGTCACGACTTTGTCATATCCTGATAAAGTTTTCAAAGGCAAAGTTGACAAGATCATGAATGTTTTAGATCCTACGAATAAAGTGATGAAAGTAAGAGTTGCGCTGGACAACCCCGGCTATCTCCTAAAACCGCAAATGTTTGCCAGCGTCACTGTGACGAACCCCGAAAACAAACAATCAATTTGCATTTCTTCCAAAGCGTTGATATTTGATCATAGTCAATATTTTGTTTTGCTTTATAAGAGCAAAGACGACGTCCGCATAACTCCCGTGCAAGTTATCAGCTCAATTGGTGATAAGACATATTTGTCATCTGGGGTCCAGGAAGGTGACAACGTGATTTCTTCCCAAGCCATTCTGATCTATGACGCATTGAACAGTTGACGCGTTTATTTCAAAGCTCTATTTGGAATATGCATCCAGGATGGGTTTTTACTAATTACTGTATTTAAACAAAACATTGACAACATAAAAAATCAAAGGTCTTCCCTCTATAACGCAATCAAGCTCGGA
>JAJPJP010000106.1 GCA_021324175.1 Chitinophagia bacterium | reverse complement strand
CGCTGGCTTTTCGGGGTGCTACCCCCGATGGCCGGCATGGGTATCGCCAACTATATGAGCAGGAAGAGCCGCGCAGTGACCGGGCAGGCCGAGGACCGTTTCCTCGGCGCCGATAAGGAATGGCTGGTCTCTTTCTGCAGGAAAGAGATGCTCCTGGATCGAATCGACTTTTTTATATTCGGTCACCGCCATCTCCCCATCGATTTTTCGCTTGGCGGCGGCTGCCGGTATATTAACCTGGGGGATTGGATTCGTTATTGCACATATGCTGAGTTTGACGGCCAGCGTTTGACACTTAAATCCTATTTACCAGAAATGGAATCCAAGATCGTTAGACAATGATTCGATTGAAATCTTTAATGACCGGTCTGCTGGTCGCCGCCGGCAGCTACGCCACGGCGCAATCGGAATCAACCTTTGCCCTTTCCAGGACAATCAGGGCGGATATTGTCGATTTTACCGTAGATAATCTTGGTAATATTTATGTGGTTTCGAAGGATAATCAACTAAAGAAATTAAGTGCTGATGGTGATTCACTGGCTGTCTACAATGCAGTGAGCAGGTATGGGAATGTCTATTTTATCGATGTGACCAACCCGCTGAAAATATTAATTTATTACCGGGAATTTTCCACCATTGTCGCTGTTGACCGATTTTTCAATATCATTAATACCATTGACCTGCGCAGCCTGAACATTTTCCAGGTAAAGGCGATCGCCCTTGCTTATGACAATAATATCTGGCTTTTTGATGAGCTCGACGCCAAACTGAAACGAATTGGCGATGACGGATCGCTGATCGACCAGACAACCGACTTCCGGCAATTATTCGATACAGTGCCGGATCCTTCTGTGATCGTCGACCAGGGCGGTCTTGTCTATCTGTATGATTCAACTCACGGCGTTTACGCGTTCGATCATTATGGCTCGCTCAAAAACCATATTCAGCTAAAAGGCTGGCAGGACTTTACGGTGATTGACAAATTCATCATGGGAAGAGAAGGCAATACTTTTTTTAAATACCAGCTCGGGACGCTTAACCTTGAAAGTCTGCCGATGAACCCGGCCTACGTGGGAGCCTCGAAAATCAAGATTACGCCCGCCGCCATCTATGTGCTCAAAAAAAATAGCCTTGAAATATATTCGCGGCCAGGAAGGTGATCAACATTTCCTGTGATAAATTTGCTGCCAAGGGCTGGCTGGCAACCGGCCAACACCGGCAGTAACATATCCTCACAACTATGCACGATTTTTGGAACCAGGTATTTTTGAGCAATCCGCTCAGGCGCTATGCTTTCGTGGTGGGAGCGATCCTCTTGGGAATTATGATCAAGGGATTTATCTCGAGGATTGTCGCCCGCCTGCTTTTTGCAATTATCAGGAGAACTGGCGCCGATGTAGACAAAGCCGCCTTTATTAAGCTGATCACTGCTCCCCTCGAAACCTTCCTGCTTGTTTTTGTTATCCTCGCATCCATCGACAAACTAAAGTTTCCGGAAGAGTTAAATTTCGATATTTACGAAGTTTCTTCGACGCGAATTGTGCACGGGCTCGCCGCGGCAGTCATGATCTGCCTGTTCATCTGGCTGCTGCTGAGATTGCTCGACTTCCTTGCCCTGCTGATCAAACAAAAAGCGCGGACCGCCGGCGATGTGAAAGAGCACCAGCTCATCATTTTTTTCCGTGATTTTTTCAAGGTCGTGCTTGGAATCATCGGCCTGTTGATGATCCTGAGTTTCGCATTTGATTATGACGTCTCGAAGCTTTGGACCGGCCTGGGCATCGCGGGCGCCGCCCTCGCGCTGGCTGCCAAGGAAAGCGTGGAAAACCTGATCGCCTCGTTTATCATTTTTTTCGACAAACCATTTACGGCGGGCGACGTGGTAAAAGTCGGCGGCATTACCGGGAACATCGAAAAGATTGGATTGCGAAGCACAAGGATCCGGACGGATCAAAAAACTTACGTCACTGTTCCCAACAAGCAGATGGTCGACAGTATCGTCGACAACCTCACGCTTCGCACGCAACGAAAGGCAGAAATCAGACTTGAATTAAGCCTGCTCACGCCGCCCGCCTTGATCGATGAACTGGTTTCGGGCATCAAAAAAATCGTAAAAAAGAACCTGATCGACAGTTATTCCGTATTTCTCAATGATATTACGTCAAGGGCCTACCTGGTCAATATCGATTTTTTTACGCCGACCATTTCGCAGGACGATTTTAACGAGTTGAAAGAACAAGTGAACCTCGAAATTCTTTCGCTGATGGAACAATTGAAAATAGAAGTCGCGGGAGCCAATGCCGATGTTCGATTACAAAACCCTTCCTAGTTGTTGCTTCCGAGCATTTCTCTCAGTTTCATAACCAGTTCGGTCTTTGTCACCGGGATGCCCATGATTTTGTTGTATGGTTTGGCGTCAACAAAGAACTGATCCCGGATGATTTTTACCAGCTGCCCGTTATTAATCTCGGGTACGAGCACCTTTTCGAAATTTTTCAGGATGCTGCCCAGGTTTTTCGGGAAAGGCCGCAGG
>JAJPJP010000022.1 GCA_021324175.1 Chitinophagia bacterium | reverse complement strand
TCTCGGGGCTTTACAGGATATCCAAATTAAAAATGAGCTGGCCATTTCAGGAAATTACGATGCAGGATTCGGTCAGCATGCCATCCGAAGAAAGTCGGCTTGCCCATGACATGGTATTCGGACGGCTAATGTGGTCTGACGCAATAGACAGCCTCTACAATTACTATCTGGGAAATAATGATCTTGCCGGCGCAGTAACTGTAATGGAGACCTTAGTTCTGGAGCATCCGAAGGAGGTAGCTTTATATATTAAGACGGCGATGCTGTTTGGCAAAATGAATGACTTGTCCAATGCCTGCCTATATTTCAAAAGATCGTTTGCCATTGCCCCTTCTGTTGAATTGGCAAGGTATCTTTTTGTCATTTATTTCAAGCTTGACGACCCCCCTCAGGCCATTCCTTATTTGGACTATTGTATAAAGAACAGTGCGCAAGCCGCTGTCCTGGTCGCCATCAAATCCTATGGAAAAGAAATCATTGAATTAAAGAAGAAATATATCCCTGGATCACCGGACATGGTGATCTCCCACCGGATCGCAAGCTTGTATTTGAAAATGGGCAATAAAGAAGCAGCAGAAAAGTATGGGCGACCAAGTAAATAAATCAATAAGATCAAATGATACAATCCAATAATAAAGTAAATTCGGATCGATTGAAAAAATCTCGTGAAGCCTGCATTACATTGGTTCTTATTTGCTGCATATCGGGTCTTGGTTTCAGGGAAATGCACTTTTATGGAATCATCATTGGTCTGATCCTGTTGGCACTGATCTATCCTCTTTTGTTTTATCCGTTTGCCATCGCCTTTTCCTGGTCGGCCGCCGTATTAGGCGCGGTCAGTTCACGGACAATGCTCAGCGTTTTATTTTATTTAATCGTGGTCCCTGTGGCCTGGTTCCGAAGAAAGTCGGCTTTCCGGTCACGTGCGCTACGACAATTCAAAAAAAATACCTGCCCGGTAATGAAAATACGTGATCATGAATATGTGGCAGAAGACTTTTTGCATGAATTTTGAAAACCTGCAAAGACAACAAAATGGAATTTATAAAAGAACTATTCCTGTTTATGAGAATGAGAAAAAAATATTGGCTTTTGCCGCTGATTATTCTATTGATTTTGATTTCGGTCATGGTAGTTCTTGCCAGTGTACCGGCGCTTGCGCCCTTTATTTACACCTTATTTTAATCTTTTGGCTATATCCATTTTAGGAATCTCTGCATTATACCATGACAGCGCCGCTGCACTGGTTATTGACGGTAAGATCGTTGCAGCTGCCCAGGAAGAAAGGTTCACCCGCATCAAGCATGACGCTTCTTTTCCGGAAAGGGCAATCCGTTATGTGTTGGCCGAAGGGGGGTTAGATAGCTCAGCACTGACGGCAATCGCTTATTACGAAAAACCTTTGTTGAAATTTGAACGTATTTTGGAGACATACCATTTACAAGCGCCCAAAGGTCTGGCAAGTTTTACGAGGTCCATCCCTTCCTGGGTGGGTCAAAAGCTTTTTATCCGCAGGTTAATGCATAAGCATTTTAGGGACGGCTCCGGAAAAAAAATACCGATCTTATTTCCGGAGCATCATCTTTCTCATGCAGCCAGCGCATTTTATCCCTCCCCTTTCCAGGAAGCAGCGATACTTACCATCGACGGGGTGGGTGAATGGGCAACGACCACCATCTGCCATGGGAAAAATGAGAAAATCAAAATCATGAGGGAGATGCAATTCCCCCATTCCATAGGGCTACTCTATTCGGCTTTTACTTATTATTTGGGTTTTGTGGTAAACGAAGGTGAATATAAACTGATGGGACTTGCTCCATTTGGTGATCCTAATTCCGACCAAACCAGGACATTTACCCAGAAAATACTCACCGACCTGGTAGACCTGCGCGAAGATGGCTCTGTCGTGCTGAATATGGATTATTTTAATTTTGCCACCGGTTTGACGATGACATGCGACCGGCTGTGGAATTCCCTTTTTCGATTGTCAAGAAGAACACCGGAATCTGTTATCACCCAATCGCATATGAACCTGGCATTCGCCATTCAAAAGGTGCTGGAATCGATTGTGATTGCGCTAGCGCGGACGGCCAGGAAAATCACCAGGTCTCAGAACCTCGTAATGGCAGGAGGTGTCGCACTCAACTGCGTCGCCAATTCCAAGATTTTGCAAACAGCGATATTTAAAAATATCTGGATCCAGCCGGCTGCAGGCGATGCAGGTGGTGCTATAGGTGCAGCAATGGCAGTTTACCATATCTGGGGAGGGAACAACAGAGAAACGGACCCTGCGGATTCGATGCAACATGCATATCTCGGACCTTCCTTCGATAACCAGTATATTAGAAGGTTTATCATCAGAAACTCCATCCCTTATATCTATTTTGAAGATTTTAAACAACTGGCTGAGACCATCAGCAGGAGTATCATGGAAGGAAAGGTTGTTGGCTGGTTCCAGGGTAGGATGGAATTCGGACCCCGGGCCCTGGGCAACCGCAGTATTCTAGCTGATCCGAAAAATCCCAAGATGCAAAAATTGCTGAATGAAAAAATAAAATTCCGAGAACAGTTCCGCCCTTTTGCGCCGAGCGTTTTGGCCGAAGATGCGCCGACCTACTTTGATATGGATTTTGCTTCGCCTTACATGCTTTTTACCAGCTACCTGAAAAAATGCTTTTGGCTGGAGGAGGCTGGAAACGAATGTAGCATGTCCCTCTCGGAACGACTTGATCATGGCCGTTCTTGCTACCCTGCTATCACACACATGGATTACTCCGCCAGGGTACAAACGGTTGATAGCTTTTCCAATCCCAGATTCGCCGAACTTATTGGTTGCTTTAAGAATCTGACGGGTACCGGCATGCTAATCAATACTTCCTTTAATGTCCGGGACGAACCTATCGTTTGC
>JAJPJP010000315.1 GCA_021324175.1 Chitinophagia bacterium | reverse complement strand
TGGAGAAAGCTGACGTTACATTCTGCCTTACGACTGCTGATTTGCACGACGTGAAGGAATTCAGCGGTAACCTTCGAAGGGCAATAGACAATGGACTCACGGAGTCCAGGGCTCTTGAAGCGCTCACCAAAATACCGGCAACTCTTTTAAACGTATACGATCAGCTAGGTAGTCTCGAACCGGGGAAATTGGCTAATTTTTTAATTACATCGGGGCCGATTTTTGAAGAAAAGACGTCGATCATTCAAAATTGGATACAGGGTAAAGAATATGGAATTAAACAAGAAGAATGGAACGATGTCAGGGGTACATATACATTGATTTTAAATACATCAGCGGGTCCGGAGAAATATCTTCTTGACGTCAAGGGAAATAACAATGCAAGTGTCATCGCTAAAGATACCCTGGCCGCTAAATTTAGCTACGATGGCAAGTTGATCACGCTGAGCTTTTCGACGGCAGTCCCTCACAGAAGACAGTCTCGTGACAGCGCCGACAAAAACGAATCCTCTCTCCGGGGAAGGTCGGGGGGTGGAAGACCAGGCGCTTCCTTTTTGCTTAGCGGTGCAAATAATTACGGTTACTGGAATGGCAATGGTCAGGATTCAGCCGGCAACCCCATTACATGGACTGCAATGCTTTCAAAGGCGTTTATGCCTCAGGCCGACAGTACGAAGAAGAAAGCGCCAGGCCGTCTGGGTCGCATTGTTTATCCCTTTGATGGTTATGGCTGGGAAGAACTCCCTAAACCTGAGAATTTTCTTATCAAAAACGCGACGGTCTGGACAAGCGAGCAGGATCCACGACTGGATAATACCGACATACTTGTAAAGGGAGGTAAAATTGTACAAATCGGAAAAAACCTTGATGACCCTTCGGCGAAAACCCTTGACGGCACCGGTAAATTCCTAACCGCGGGAATCATTGATGAGCACTCGCACATTGCGGCCTCTTCGATCAACGAAGGTGGTCACTCGGTGACATCGGAAGTGCGGATTGGTGATAATCTTTACCCCGAAGATATCAGTATTTATCGGGAGCTTTCAGGTGGTGTTACTTCGGCGCACATTTTACACGGCTCTGCCAACAGCATCGGTGGCCAAACCCAGTTAATCAAGCTCCGCTGGGGGGTCGATGATGAAGGTCTCAAATTCAGGAACTGGGACCCCTTTATCAAATTCGCGCTCGGCGAAAATGTCAAACGAACAACATCCCAAAATAATAATCGATTTCCGGATACAAGAATGGGCGTAGAAGAAGTAATGGTTGACGCTTTCACCAGGGCAAGGGACTATGAGCGTGCACGCCAGGTGGCTGAGGCAGCGGGTAAGAGAAAGAACGGAAATGCCAGTGCTGTGAGACGCGATCTCCAGCTGGATGCCTTGGTGGAGATCCTGGAGAAAAAAAGGTTCATTACCTGCCACTCTTACGTGCAAAGTGAAATTACGGCGCTCATGCGCATCGCAGAAAAATTCGGATTTCGTGTCAACACATTCACCCACGTCCTCGAAGGCTATAAGGTTGCTGACAAGATGAAAGCACATGGAGCAAATGCGTCGACGTTCTCGGATTGGTGGGCGTACAAGATAGAGGTCGAGGATGCGATTGCTTATAACGCCACAATTATGCAAAAGGTCGGCCTAAATGTCTGTATTAATTCGGACGATGCAGAAATGGCCCGTCGACTTAACCAGGAGGCGGCAAAAAGTGTCAAATACGGAGGAATGAGCGAAGATGAAGCCTGGAAGATGGTCACGATCAACCCCGCAAAGGCCCTGCATGTCAGTGATCGCGTGGGAAGTATTAAAGTTGGCAAGGATGCCGACCTTGTGTTGTGGAGTGACAATCCCCTCAGTATTTATGCAAAGCCGCTGACAACGATGATCGACGGAATTATTTATTATGATGTTCAGAGGGACGAAATGCTAAGAAAGAGAATCGCCACCGAGCGTAACCGACTGATTCAAAAAATGATCGGTGAAAAAAAATCGGGATCACAGATGCAATCCGCAACGCCGAGTTTTGAAGTATTGCTGGGGTGCGGCGATCATGCCCACCACGATGGTCTGATCACGGTCAGCGAAAGCGATGACGACGGCGATGGCGATAACCAAATAAAATCTAACTACTAAATCATTCAATTGATGAAAAAGATATTTTTTAGCCTGCTTCCATTCTTTGCCTGGGCACAAATTTTTGGCCAGGCCGATATATACCCGGCAAAACCCCAGGCCGGAAAGACATACATTATGAACGGCACCGTTCATGTCGGGGACGGACAGGTAATGGACAATACAACTATTGTTACGGAAAACGGAAAGATTATCCAGATCGGGCAGAATATCGAGGCGGCTGATGCCAACGCGAAGATTATTGATGCTAAAGGAAAGCAGGTTTACCCCGGTTTGATCCTTTCGGTTTCAACATTGGGTCTCCAGGAAATTGCTGAGGCGGTTCGCGGATCAAATGACTTCGCAGAGCTCGGTGATCTCAACCCCAGCATTCGCTCCGTCGTCGCGTATAACACTGACTCGAAGATCATCGGTACGTTACGCGCCAATGGAATTCTTTTGGCCGGTGTTGCGCCCCAGGGAGGCACGATCAGCGGCTCCTCATCGGTAGTGCAGCTTGATGCCTGGAACTGGGAAGACGCTGCCTACAAAATGGATAACGCCATTCACCTGAACATGCCCACTTTTATCCTGAGACCACGGCGTTTTGGAGGCCGGCCCCAGCAAGCTGAGGCGGACCCTGTCAAGCAGGCCCTGGAAAAAATAGAAGAGATCAAAGAATTCTTCAGGCAGGCCAGAGCTTATCTCCAGGAACCAATCCACGCAGAAACAAACCTTAAATTCGAGGCTGTAAGAGGCCTGTTCGAAAAGAAACAAAAATTGTTTGTACACGGCGACCAGGTCAAACAGATGCTGGTGGCTATCGACTTTGCCAAAGAATTCGGCTTTGACGTCGTGATAGTCGGGGGCAGCGAAAGCTTTTTAATTCCTGATCTTCTCAAGAAAAATAATATCGCTGTGATCCTGCGCCAGGAACACTCACTTCCGACGACAGAAGATGATGATGTGGATCAGCCCTACAAGACGCCGGCACAGTTACAAAAAGCCGGGGTGCTTTTCGCGCTCAATGATGAGCATGAGGAAAGCAGGTTCCGCAACCTGATGTTCAATGCAGGCACTGCGGCGGCTTACGGACTTAGCAAGGAACAGGCACTGCAGGCCATTACGCTCAACGCAGCAAAAATTCTCGGAATAGACGAACGCACAGGATCACTGGAAATCGGCAAAGATGCCAACATTGTTGTCAGCGAGGGAGATATTCTTGATATGCGCACGAGCATCATATCCCATGCGTTTATTCAGGGAAGGGAAGTAAGTCTCGAAAACAAACAGACGCAGCTTTACCAGCGGTACATGGCTAAGTATGGACTCAAATAGGACTATGCAATACTGAGTTTTTGGTGCCCCCCAGTCGGAGCAACCGATGTGAAAGAATCCCGGGAGGTTAAGCAACGGCCATGCGATTGTACTTGTTGCGGTAGTCGACGGGCGACATTCCGATCGTTTTTTTGAATACGTCCGGAATGCTTTGGCATCATTGTAACCCATATCGTACATCACTTCACTGACGGTTTTTACGGCCAAGTTCCAGTTATTTTTTGGCGGCTTCGATTCAGTGGTTGTGGAATGTGAAAGTAGGAGAAGGTTCTGTCATAAACAACCCGTCATATTCTCGTTTTAGCTCGTTTTAGTAGTCCGAAATTGACATTAAGTTTGTATAATGTTAAATAGGTACAAATGACTACAGATATTTTTCATATTGATGGTGATTTTCAAATCCTCTGTGCAAAAGCCGATAGTTTCCCTGCAGGGATTAAGGAAGCGTTTGAAACGATCACAGAGAAGATCGGTTCGAGTCATTACAGAACGTATTATGGTGTCTCAAGAATGGATAAGAACGGCACGATTATTTATTATGCCGGAGTAAACGCCGCGGACCAAAATGAAGCCAGCCGACTCGGCTGCGAAACATTTACGATTCGGGGTGGCGACTACCTGGGGACGATTGTTAATGATTTTATGAACGACACAACGGCAATTGGAAAGACCTTCCAGGAACTGCTGAAAGATCCGAGACTTGACCGAAACGGTTATTGTCTCGAAATTTATGCGAATCAGCGAGACGTCAAATGCATGGTCCCGATCATTCAAGCAAACCATTGATTCAATAAATACAATATCATGACACAGGTTAATGCGTATCTCAGTTTTGACGGCAACTGCCGCCAAGTAATGACTTACTATGCGACATGCTTGGAAGCTGAAATTTCCCTGCAGACGGTAGGTGAATCGCCGATTGCAGGCCAAATGCCTCCTGCAATGAAGGATCAGATTATGCATTCTTCGATCAGCAGGAATGGCAAGCAACTTTTTATGGGCTCAGACATGCATCGGGACAAACTCATCACGGGGAATAACACAACCCTTTGTGTTGAATGTGAATCAGTCGAACAGGCTACTTTATTTTTCAAGAATTTGTCGAAAGACGGAAAGGTCATTGACCCGCTGCAAAAGGCGTTTTGGGGTGATACTTTCGGAGTTCTGAACGACAAATATGGAAGGCAATGGATGTTTCTTAGTCAAGGATCTTGACGGCGACTAAAGTTTATGTTAATGGTAGAAGTTTTCAGGACAAACGTGAGAAAAAGGAGCAAAGTCAGAGAGCAAGTTGCTGAGTTAAGCTACTTTTTTTCGCGGGGCAGGATAAAGTTTGACTTGCATGATCGCGACAAAGTGTTAAGAATTGACGGGTATAAAAATATAAGCGAAAGTGATCGGCGCGCTGCGGATTCGAATGCGAGGAATTGCACTAAAGATATTGTCGTTCATGATGACCCAGGATGTCTGTCGTTAAACAGTTTTTTCAAGTATTGTCTGACTTTTTTTTCCTCCTCGTCATTATAGGAAAATTGGAGCTTACCTGAAACGTCGATCGCGAATTCACTGAACAGTTCTGCCATTAAAAATAGCGAACGCCATATGTTTTCAGGTCGGTGATCCGGATAAGTCTCGAGAATTTTGGAATATAAAGCCGGAGCGAGATAGTTTTTCATCAGCCTGCCCGCCTTTCCAACTGATACGGTGAAATCATGCTGACTGCCGATTGACCATTCGATCATTACCATAAACATTTTTCGGACAGGAATCTCGAACATTTCTTTGGCGTATGTGATATCATTCCTGCAAAGTCCTTTCGCCACGTAAGTGCTGACCCACCAAAATTCATTGCAAACGTCCCGGAATTTTTTTTCGCCAGGCTCGGGAATCAGGTAGCCCTGATCGGTGGACGATGGCAAAGAAGAAAAAAAATTGTCTTTGTCCAAGAGGACCTTCGTCAGGCTATCAAACTGAAAATCGATAAAAAGGCGTTCGACTGGAAAAAGCGTCAGGTCGATCCGGTTGCCATCATCAAAAAGCATTAAGTAAGCAAAAGAATGTTTGTTTTCCGGCGCCTGCGACAGCTCCATACTGCCAGGCATCTGCACGATGATCGTTTCGCCAAATTCGCGAATCCATTTATGGTCCGAAGTAAAACTTGCTACGTCAGTAACGAGGTAGACTATATCATAATCCTGGAAGGGATCAGGGCTTATTTTCGGGTTTGCTCTTGACCCATTGAGCAAGACTACCCGGATTCGTTCATCGGCCACTGCTTTCGAAAGAAGCATTCTGCTTATCGTTTCGCTATCTCTCATGATCACCTAATTCTCCAGATTGTTGACAGAAGCTCCAAAGAAAAGCGAGCTCCGCAGACCGATTCTGAGTACCCGGGGAGAACGTCTTTTCTAAATTGGCGGAATCATCTGATATTCAAATTAATCTCCGACTGCATGGGGATTAATTGGATACAATTCAATGCTAATAATTGATCACAATAGCTATCGCCATGGGGCCCAAATAACGCAGGCATTTGCATGATCAGGCTTCTTTCCCGTGGCAGTTTTTATATTTCTTGCCGCTTCCGCAAGGGCATGGATCATTACGACCAATTTTGGGACCGACCTTGACGGGTTCACGCTTTACAGGTTCGGTTGGTTCATAGTAATCTGGACCTTCATTTATCATTTCACGTCCATGGCTATCCGTAGAAGTCACCAACTCATCCTTGCGTACTTTCATACGGCTCATATCCGTTTTTTGTTCGCGCCCTTCCCTGATTGGCGCATGGTTTTCCTCAATTGGGATCGCAGAATGACTTAGGAAACCGACGATATCCCTATTCATTTCGCTATCCATATTCCTAAAAAGCTCAAAGGCTTCCATTTTGTAAATAACCAGCGGGTCTTTTTGCTCGAGATAGGCCGTCTGGACACTTTGCTTGAGATCATCCATGGCGCGGAGATGCTCTTTCCAGGTATCGTCTATAATGCCAAGCGTGATCTGGCGCTCAACAGCATTCATGAGTTCGCGTCCCTGGGTATCGAGTGTTTTTTGCAGGCTGGCAAGAACGTTGATCGATTTTTTCCCGTCCGTGAAAGGCACAACGACGTTTTCGATATGCCTGCCCTGGGTCAACAAAATGTTTTTGAACACGGGGACTGATTTTTTACTTAGTTCGTCCATCTTGTATTCATAATTGCGCGTTGCTTCGGTATATAATTTATCAGCCAGTTGCGGTGTGTCAAGTTGAAGGAATTCATCTTTGCTGATATTTGTATCGACGCCAAAATTGACAATTGATGCCAATTTGAATCCTTCAAAATCATCCTGCTCGCGGAAAGAATTTACGAGACTTTCAGCCACGATATAAAAAGCGTTATCAAGATCCAGGGCCAGGCGATCACCAAACAGCGCGTGGTTTCTCTTCTTGTAGACGACATTGCGCTGCTTATTCATAACGTCGTCGTACTCGAGCAGCCGCTTCCTAATTCCAAAGTTATTTTCCTCCACTTTCTTTTGCGCTCGCTCGATACTTTTAGTAACCATGCTGTGCTGGATAACTTCGCCTTCCTTGTAACCCATCCGGTCCATCAGCGAAGCAATCCGCTCGCTGCCGAACATCCGCATCAGGTCATCCTCGAGCGAAACATAAAACTGCGAAGTTCCGGGGTCACCCTGTCGTCCCGATCGCCCTCTTAATTGCCTGTCCACCCGACGGCTTTCGTGTCTTTCCGTCCCAATGATGGCAAGGCCGCCAGCCTCGCGAACCCCTGGTCCAAGTTTGATATCAGTCCCGCGTCCCGCCATATTTGTGGCAATCGTGACTGCCCCTGGCAGCCCGGCTTCGGCGACGACCTGGGCCTCTCTAGCATGTTGTTTTGCATTCAGGACATTATGGGGGATCTTTTTTGCGCCAAGCATTTTGCTTAGCAGCTCACTGACTTCCACAGAAGTGGTACCAACCAATGAGGGTCGACCCACTGTCCGCAGCTTTTCAATCTCATCTATGACAGCCCTGTATTTCTCTCTTTTTGTTTTGTATACAAGGTCCTGGTGATCTTTGCGGATGGCCGCGACATTCGTTGGTATGGTCACGACATCCAGCTTATAAATATCCCAGAGTTCTGCTGCTTCGGTTTCGGCTGTACCAGTCATACCCGCCAGCTTGTGGTACATGCGGAAATAATTTTGCAGCGTTACCGTGGCATAGGTCTGCGTCGCCGCCTCGATCTTAACATTTTCCTTCGCTTCAATGGCTTGGTGCAGACCATCACTGTATCGTCGCCCATCCAGTATGCGCCCTGTCTGTTCGTCTACAATTTTTACCTGGCCGTCCAGGACTACGTATTCGACATCTTTATCAAAAAGCGTAAAGGCCTTCAATAATTGCTGGACAGTATGAATACGATCAGCTTTTATAGCATAATCATTCAATAAAACTTCCTTGCGTTGAAGCTTCTCTTCAGCTTTAAGGTCGCTTTTTTCGATGTCCGCAAGCTTGATACCGATATCCGGTATCACAAAAAATTCCGGGTCTTCACCCTCGCGGGTAATCATTTGGATTCCCTTGTCCGTTAAGTCGACCTGGTTGTTTTTTTCATCTATATGAAAAAAGAGCTCCGCATCAACTACCGGCATCTGTTTTTGTTGTTCGGCTAGGTAATAATTCTCCGCCTTCTGAAGCTTTACCCGGACACCTGGCTCGCTCAGGTATTTGATAAGGGCCCCGTTTTTTGGCAACCCTCTGAAAGCCCGCATTAACGCAAGGCCGCCGTCTTTGGCGTCATCATTACCTTCGGCAATCTTTTTTTTCGCCTCATTTAGACAGGTGTTGACCACTTTCTTTTGTGCGTCAATAAGTCTTTCCACCCTTCCCTTCAGTATATGGTATTGCTGATCCTCGCCTTTTGGGACCGGCCCTGAAATGATCAACGGAGTTCTTGCATCATCAATTAATACGCTATCGACCTCGTCAACCATGGCGAAATGGTGTTTACGCTGCACCATTTCATCGGGTGAATGAACCATATTATCGCGCAAGTAGTCAAAGCCAAATTCGTTATTCGTCCCATAAGTAATGTCTGCATAATAAGCCTTGCGCCGGGCCTCACTGTTTGGCTCATGTTTGTCGATACAATCGACGCTAACCCCGAGCCATTCGAAAATGGTGCCGTTCCACTCGGCGTCACGCCGAGCCAGGTAATCGTTGACCGTTACAATATGAACGCCTTCGCCAGCTAGGGCGTTCAGATAGGCGGGGAGGGTTGAAACCAAGGTCTTTCCTTCCCCCGTCGCCATTTCGGCTATTTTACCTTCATGAAGGACGTTCCCTCCGATCAGCTGGACGTCATAATGAACCATGTTCCACGTAATCAGACCACCGGCGGCCGTCCAGCTGTTTTTATAAACTGATTTCTCGCCATCGATCGTGATATGTTCTTTCTTTATGCTCAGGTCCCGATCCATTTGCGTCGCTGTCGAAACCACTTCAGTATTTTCCTTAAACCGACGGGCAGCCTCTTTTACCACGGCAAATGCTTCCGGCAAAATTTCCTTTAGTATCTTCTCAATTTCCTTATCACGTTCCTTTTTCAGTTCGTCGACTTGGTTATATATGGCGTCTTTCCCCGTCAGGTCATTAAAGGAGAGGTCTTCCCCTTTTTTATTAAATTCGGCAATTTCATTGTCCACCCTGGACAGATATTCTTTGATGCGCTGCTTGAATTCGACCGTTTTTCCGCGGAGCTCGTCATTCGACAACGATTGGTAGGAAGCAAAATGCCGGTTTATTTCTTCAACAACCGGCAGAATCAGCTTGATATCCTTTTCTGATTTATTGCCACCAAAAATTCTTGAAAATATGCTCATGATATCTTTTGTTAATAAAAGTACTGCCCGTACTGCAAAGCGATGTCAAAAAAAGTGCTACAAAGTATTGTAAGCCAAATTGACAGGGGGGCAAAGTTAAGAAAAAGGCGGTTTTCCCCGTCGATTCCTGATGCATAGTTCCTTCGCTCTGAAAAGCCGCAAATTGACAACATAAAGGCGGTCCGCAATGTGAGCCAGCCTGTTATCTTTCTCTACCCGCTAAGGTATTTGATTTTGATCCATCATTTGCCGGAACAGAACGGTCTTTTTCCCCCTTCCATGAACATCCCCTGTCATTTTCCGGGCGTTCCGCATAAAAATGTTGCCGTCGGTTCACAGGGATAGTAAAATATTTTTCATTGTCAAAAATATTAGTATTTTTACCCTAAATTAATTAGCCATGTCAATTGCATGTAGTAACCTGAAATACTTGCGCAAACTGCGTGGATGGACGCAGGAAGAATTTGCATCAAAACTCAAAATCAAACGATCGCTGCTGGGTGCCTACGAGGAAGAACGCGCCGATCCGCGCATTGATGTGCTCGAAACCGCGGGAAACATGTTCAAGTTGACCCTTGATGAACTGTTGCGAAAAGATCTTAGCGAAACAAGATCTTCCGGGTCCTATTTGGCTAAGCGGCGTGCGTTAAAACTTGCTGCCGCGTCGAACGATATCCAGCTCGTACCTATTAAGGCAGCTGCAGGTTATTTGGCCGGCTATGGCGACCCGGAATTCCTCGATGAGTTAAATACTTTTACATTGCCTATGCTTGCGCCCGGCAATTATCGGGCATTTGAAATTGTGGGAGATTCCATGTTGCCCACGCAAAGCGGCTCAGTGATCGTTGGTGAAAGGGTAGAAAGCCCGGAAAACGTGCGGAGTAACCAAACCTATGTCGTCGTGTCGAGGGGCGAAGGGATTGTTTACAAACGGGTAATGAAAAACAACAAGTTAAAAAATAAATTGACACTCGTCAGTGATAATTCCGCTTACCAACCATATAATGTGAATACGGATGACATTATCGAGCTTTGGAAAGCGCAAATGATCATCAGCAAGGCAAATACTCAGCAGCGGTGGGATGTAAACCAGCTGGCCAACCTTGTGAGCAACCTCCAGGAACAAGTTAGTGTAATCAAGAAAAAAATGAATTGATAAGTTTGTGTTACGAGAGGCCACTTTCATACTGGGCAAGGATCTTTCGGACCGTGGAATCGCGATCAATGAACTTCAAAGGATTCCAGGCGTTGGCGAATCGATCGCAGCTGATATGTACGAAATTGGCATTCGCAAGGTGAGTGACTTAAGGCGAAAAAATCCAGAAAAGTTGTACGAAATGTCGAACACGCGAAGTGGAGTGGTCCAGGACAGGTGCCTGTTGTATGTGTTTCGCTGCGCCGTCTATTTTGCCGAGACTTCCAAACCGGAAAAGGAGAAGCTTTGTTGGTGGTGGTGGAAGGATGAGGATTTATAATACTAGAGCTTAACTAACCTGTTCTTCACAATGGCAAAAACCTGCTCATCTTCCTTGGGCTCGATAATTGCGATGCCGGTAAATCGACTGAATGCGGGCAGCACTGCGTAAGCTTCTCCAAAGTAAAAACAAGGAAAACAGAGCGTCTGTCTGCCTGCTCCACTGATGCGGATACCGGGATGGATATGTCCCGAAAAAAAATAGCTTGCCGAGCGTTCGTTGATTTTGGTTGAGCAGCTGATATCGTGTATAAAAGTGAATCCCCGGAGATCCATCGTTTCTTCAATCAGCTTGATCGCGCACGTGTCGTACCAATCGTTTTCCAAGATATCATGATTTCCTTTGATCAAATGGATTTCAATTTCTGTGAAATCTGTCCTCCATTTCCTAAACAGGTCAAGTTCTTTATTAGCCTTACTGTGAAAAAAGTCACCGACCACAATGAGGTGCTTCGGTCGATAGTATTGGATCTGCGATACGAGGCGCTGAATATCCTCCTTGAATACCGCCTGCGGTACTGCGATCCCGGACTTTCTGAAATGACCTGTCTTGCCAAAATGCAAATCAGAAACAATTAGGGCACTTTCTTCCTCCCAGAAAACGCTGCGTTCGGCTGACAACCACAAATGTTGTTTCTGGACCGTAAGAGGGACGGGAGACTGCATTGGCCAAAACTAGCCATTTTTATTGATTCAAGTATCGTCAGGATTCGAAAGGAAACCAAAGAACAAGTTCTTATCGCCCGAGCTGGTTTTGCATTTTATGTATTCGGTCCTCAAGCTGTTCCGATGAAAAATTTTCCCTCATGCTGTCGACCTTTAAAGGGAAACAAAATGGTGTAAGTTTTTGCGGGAAGGTGATGATGATTTTCCCGTCCCGTACCCTTTCGAGCATGTTGCGAAGTCGGGCTTCTTCCATTTGCTGTTCCATAACCTCATGGTACGCTTGGCGCAACAATAGGTTATCGGGTTCATATTCCGAAAAAACGTTGAAAAGCAGCGAAGCCGAAGACTGGAGGTGTCGTTGTTTCTTGTATTCGCCCGGATATCCCTGGAAGATAAGGCCTCCGATCACTGCAATATCCCTGAACTTACGTTTTGCCATTTCGGCGCTATTAACGCTGCGTTGGATATCCATACTCAGATTTTGCGGAGACAGCAAATCGTAAGCGTTGGTGTCATCGAGCGGGATAGGCTGATCACTCAGTAGTTCGAATCCATAATCGTTCATTGCGAAAGAAAATGTAATAGGAATAATGCGGCTGATTCGGTATGCAAGTACTGCAGCCATCGCTTCGTGTACTAGCCTTCCTTCAAATGGATACGCGAAAAGGTGGAAGCCGTCGGGAGTCTCAATCTGTTCGATGAGCAGTTCGTTTTCAGACGGTACGTGCGAAAGGTTTTGCTGCAATTCAAATAGGGGCTTCAGTACTTCCAGTTCTATTTCCTTTTTGTGCGGTGTAAAGGCGGAGTTCAACTTTCTTCTCAGCATGATCCCCAGATTGGCAGAAAGGGGCATTCTGCCGCCCTGCCAGCTTGGTATGATTGATTTTTTCGCCTGCGATTTCCTAACCAAAGCCGTCATATCCTTAATCATTACAAATTCCAGTTTCCTTCCTGCCAGAGTGAATACGTCGCCCGCTTGGAGTTTGGAAATAAAATATTCCTCGATAACGCCAACATATCCGCCAGTCATCATACGGACTTTCATCATTGAATCACTAACGATTGTACCGATGTGCAGCCGGTGCCGCATGGCTACACGGCGGCTATTGATCTTGAATAGACCATTTATGACTTCCACCTTTCTGAATTCGTCATATTGCTGTAGGGCTGAACCGCCTTCGCATATGAAATGAAGAATTTTCTGCCATTCATGATCTGTGATATCGCCGTAACAGTGTGTTGACCTGATCTCCTGCAGGGTCGTTTCGGGATAAAAACCGTCGGAAATCGCGAGGGTTGAAAGGTATTGGACCAAAACATCGAAGCAAAGCATCATAGGCTGGCGACTTTCAATAAAATTCATTTCCATGGCTGTTTTCAGCGCTGCCGCTTCGACCAGTTCGAGGGAATGCGTGGGAAGAAAATAGATTTTGCTCACTTCGCCAGGCTGGTGACCACTGCGGCCTGCTCTTTGAAGGAAACGTGCAACGCCTTTTGGTGACCCGACCTGAATGACGGTTTCCACCGGCCGAAAATCAACCCCGAGATCCAGGCTAGCAGTTGCAACGACGGCCTTTAATTTACCGGCATGAAGAGCTTCCTCAACCCAAATCCTCAGATCCATGTCGATAGAGCCATGATGAAGGGCAAGCGCTCCTGCCAGATCGGGGGCGTTTTTAAGAAGCAGTTGATACCAAGTCTCGCTCATCCCCCTGGTGTTAATAAAAATTAAGGTGGTCCGGCTCTTTTGAATTATGGGGATAACCTTATTGATCAATCGCAGTCCAAGGTGGCCTGCCCACGGATAGTTTTCAATCTCGTCAGGAATGATCGATTCAATTTGAATATTCTTGTTTATTAGTGCGCGAACGATGATGCCTTCTCTCCGGAGCGGCGCGAGAAGAACTTTCTTTGCTTCCTCGAGGTTGCCAATGGTTGCTGATATTCCCCAGATAGATAATGAGGAGATGGAATGAGTATCCGCAACGTTGATGCCCACGATCCTGCTGACGGCGAGTTCGACCTGAACACCGCGCTTGCTGCCTAGCAGCTCGTGCCATTCGTCAACTGCAATAATTTTTAAAGTCCTGAATGTATCGGCGTAATTTTTTCGGGCCATCAGCAGGTGCAGACTTTCCGGAGTAATGATGAGCACCTCAGGCATCTGCCTGTTTTGTTTCTCACGTTCCTTCAATTCGGTGTCGCCGTTACGAATGCCAATCTTCCATTTCATGCCAACCTCCCGAATGACCTCCTCCATTGCCCTGCCAATGTCTTTCGCCAGTGCGCGCAACGGAGAAATCCACAGAAGCTGCAGATTGTTTTTTGATTTGCTTTTATAAGAGTCGGAATTGTTGTTGATAAAAACTATTAACGCCCCCAAAAAAACAGAAAATGTTTTTCCGCATCCGGTAGGAGCATTCACAAGGCCCGATTCGTGCCTTAGGATGTGTTGCCAGGTCTCCTCCTGGAATTGAAACGCTTCATGATTCTTTTCTCGGAACCAATCGCTGATAATCCGGTAACCTATGGTATGTTTCAGATCCAATAAAATGGTGTTGATTGTTGCCGCGCAAGCTAAGAACAATGGAAAGTATCAAAGTGTTTTCAAATATTCAATCAGCGCTTTTCGTTGGCGTTCAGTCAAACGGTCACCAAACTTGTGTCCGTAGTTACCGTAGCCGGGAAGGTCAGTATTGTAGACCGTTGTTCCGCCGGGCTTTTCCTGCACTGTATATTTCCAGCCGACCTTGTCATAGTCGAACGCCGGGTTGTCAAAATTGCGTGACCAATAACGTGGCCTGGCTTTGCTGTTCAGAACGCCTTCCAACGAAGGGACCGACCCATTGTGAAAGTAAGGCGCGGTAATCCATATTCCGTCGAGCGGCGGCGCAATGTACCCGTTAAAAGGCTGAAGCCGCGCAGGATGATCACCTTGCGCAAACCAGCTGCGATTGAACCAATCGACAAATTGCGGATTTTGATAGTTGCTTTTATATAAAAGCGAATCGGTTCCAACCATCGATTCGGGAATAAGAAGGTTGGGGTACTCGACCGGTTTACCATGGCATTTTGCGCAATTATGTATATAAATTATGCCACCCTCTTCCGCCAGCCGCTGATCGATCTGCCGGGGATAGGGTGGTGGCTCAAGCGAATTGAGATAGGCCAGCACGTCATTGAAATGTCGATCTACTTCTGCCGACTCGGCCGTGTCATTAACAGTCAGCAGATTCGAGGCCATTAGGAATTTTCCAAAGTCGCCCCTGCCGAATCCATTGTAAAACATTCCATGTTTCTTTTTCAGCAGCCACCACGCAGGTACGTCTGATGGAATCACATTATCGGGGATATCCATCATTTGTTGCGGATTCCACCGGAAGGTTTCAGGATCTCGATGCGAGGCGAGCAATGCTGCCAGGCGATCGGCTGCATTTACGCCCCTTACCTGGGTGTGGAGTTGCGCGCCAACTGCCTTGGCTGCGCGCAAGAAGGGTTCTGCCGCCTCATACTTCTTGGGGTCGGTTTTTTTGAGAAAATTTTCAACTCGGACTACATTTTGAGGGTTGAGTTTCTGGCCACTTGTAAAATCTACTGTGCTATTGCCAAGACCAATGATGAGTTTGTCGTCAAAAACCTGCGCATGGCACTGAAGACAATTGGGCGCCACGACAATTTCGCCATTGGATGCTTTGACGGCTGTATATTCATAACTAATATCGGCATTGAAACCGTCACGTTTGATGAATTCGCCGTTGGCCTTGCCATAGGCCAGCTTGAAATAATTATACGGTATACCACTTTTCAAATAATCCCCTGTGACCAGATACTGGTAGCCTTTTTCGGCATTGCCGCTGCGTTGAGGACTTGCCGGTATGGGTACAGGCTGAATGTCGTCGAACAGATGAATTGTATCTCGAAAAGCTATACACATCAATCCAATCCCCGATAGCACCAGAAATTTTTTCATAGAGAAATTAAATTACATTAAAGAAGCCGATATCTGCGGTCATATTGCGTCAAATTGTTTGCCAGGGATGGTACATAACACAAACCCCGGCGGCAGATGTTGTTTCAATTGATCAATATACTATGGTAATCGCACCACTGACTTTTTTAATGAAATAGAGTTTTTTGTTTTCTATATAGTCAATCGTTCCCGTGTGGCTGTTTGAATAAACGGGCTCGAGGTCAAAGTCACCAAATACGCTGTATTTCTTCTCGCGGATATTTGCATCCAGGTTTCTGCCATATTGTAAGAGCAAGTTGCCAAAATGAAAAATCGTTTCGTATCCTCGAAATACAAGATCGCTGGGCCGGGAATAGAACCTCGATTTAAAATATTGCTGAATAAAGCGGACAAGCGTATCAGTCTGATTATAATAAAAGGGGGTGCTGTAATAAATCTCGAGGCCCTTATATTCAGGCGCTGTAAAATCAATATTGTCCCAGGTCGGCATGCCGATAATCGTGGTTGAGTAGGATTCACCGAACGAAGCCAGCTCCATGCAAAGATTGCGAGAGAAGCTTTCGTTGAGGCTGCCGGCGACAAAAACATTTTGTCTCGTGCTGTCCATCAAGGAAGCAAGTTGATCACGACCCAGGGGGTCGTTTAGTTGCACAAACCGGAGATGGAGCGGAACACTCCTTGTATTCTTTTCGACCTCAGTAAAATAATTTTTCAATTCCTGGCCCATCGAACTTTTATTATACAGGTAGTTGATCCGGGTGGTGGCGTAGTTTCTCTGGAGAAAACGATATATCTCCTCGCAATGAGTTCTTAAAGTTGAGTTTAGTAGAACAAGATCCGGATTTTCAGTTATGTTCGAATTGTTGGGGAGATTGATATTGACAAATGGGATATGCTGGTGGGAAGCCGCCACAGACAGCAATCTCGATTCACCGGCATTGGCGAACCCGATAATAAGGTCCATGCTGTCAAGCGCACCCGACTGCATAATTGTGGCCAATGGCCGTTGGGCCGAATGCGTATCGAAGATTCGTACGTTTAATTTTGCATTCTGCGATTGAAGCGTATCCAGGGCGAGTTGCGCTCCTTCATAAAATTCAAGACCTGGACTTACAAATTTCGGAAATATTTCATCGAATCGGTACTTGTTCCCGGCATCGAAAACAGAATCAAGATAGAGCGGCACAAAAATCGCTATGTGCCTGCTTGGACTGTCTAATACCGATTGCCCCCTCACCTCCAAAAAACCAAAATAGATGGCAACAAATATAATACCTGCAAAAAGTCTTTTCATGTTTCTGTGTTTTCCCTCCCTTCCGAGTTAATTTCCAACGAAGGCATGCTTTGCGCTATTCCCACTCTATCGTGGAAGGAGGTTTGCTGCTGATATCATAAACCACCCTGTTGATGCCCTTGACGTTATTGATGATTTCGCTGGATACTTTGGCCAGGAAATCATAGGGCAGGTGAGCCCAGTCCGCCGTCATCCCGTCAACGGAAGTTACTGCGCGAAGGGCTGCGGTAAATTCATACGTTCTTTCGTCACCCATTACACCAACGCTTTTGACAGGAAGCAGGATGACTCCTGCCTGCCAAACCGTTGCATAAAGCTGATGATCCTTTAGAGCCTGGATAAAATGAGCGTCTGCTTTTTGCAACAGCTGCACTCTTTTTTCATTGACTTCGCCAAGAATCCGGATTGCAAGACCCGGGCCAGGAAAGGGATGACGTTGTAACATGGCATCGGGAATGCCCAACTCGTGGCCAACTCGTCTCACCTCATCTTTAAACAGATAACGAAGAGGCTCCACGAGCTCAAGGTGCATTTTTTTTGGGAGACCTCCCACGTTGTGATGGGATTTGATCGTCATCGAAGGCCCATGGACCGATACGCTCTCAATCACGTCAGGATAAATGGTGCCCTGACCGAGTAGTTCGATGCCTTTGATTTTTGCGGCCTCTTCCTGGAATACCCTGATAAATGATTTGCCGATTATTTTGCGCTTGTCTTCAGGATCTTTCTTTCCCTTTAGCTTTTTATAGAAATACTTTTTTGCATCAATGCCCTTAACGTTTAGTCCAAGTTCTCCGTAGGTATCAAGCACCTGGCCAAATTCATCTTTTCGCAACACGCCATTATCAACGAAAACGCCAAAAAGGTTTTTCCCGATTGCCTTGTTGATCAGTGTTGCCGCAACAGTGGAATCGACTCCGCCACTCAGCGCCATGATCACTTTCCTCGAACCTATCTGTTTTTTCAGCCGTTCGACGGTATCGCTGATAAAGTGGGCAGGCGTCCAATCCTGGCTGCAGTGACAGATATTAACCAGGAAGTTCTTCAGTATTTTCTTACCCTCGATCGAATGGTATACTTCGGGATGAAATTGAAGGCAATACAGCGGGTTGGCACTTTCTCCGAGTTTGAATGCCGCATAAGGGATCGTTTCGGTAGTCGCAAGGACGTCAAAGCTCCCCGGCAGCTCCAGGATGGTGTCTGCATGACTCATCCATACCTGAGAAAGTTCCAGGACATCGTTTAAAAGAATATCATCTTTGACCCTGTGCAGTAAGGCACGGCCATATTCTCTTTTGCTACTATTGGCGACGCGCCCTCCAAATTGTTTGGCGGTGAGCTGCGCACCGTAACAGATACCGATAACCGGGACATGCCTGTTTATTTCCCTTATATCAGTTTCAGGTGCCTCATTATCATTGACTGAGAATGGCGAACCTGACAGGATAACGCCCTTTATCGAAGAGTCAAATTCTATCTTTTTGTGGTACGGGATAATTTCGCAGTATACATTTGCCTCGCGGACGGCACGCGCGATGAGTTGGGTATATTGCGAGCCGAAATCGAGGACGAGAATTTTTTCCGTCATAAGTTGCGCAAAGGTAAGAAACTGTTTTTAGTGAGCTGGTTCGGGATTCAACGTTTCGGGAAATGCTGTAACCTGGCCAAAGGATGGATCGTCCAATTCAAATTTAAAAGGGTTTTTTCTAATCGAAATAAAAAGCCAAATTTTGCAGTCTAAAAACAAGACATGAGAAGGTTTATACTGGTTACGCTTATGTTGCCCTTATTGATGAGCGCCTGCCGATTTTTGGGTAGGCGAGTGCACGGAAATGGGAACATTCGCACGGAAGAACATAGCATTTCAGGGTTTAAGGACCTGGAAGTTTCTTCAAATGTTAATGTGTACGTTTCCCAAGGCGATTTTAAGCCCGTCAGGATTGAAGGCGATGAAAACCTTTTGCCTTACCTCGAAGTCATTCAGTCAGGAGACCGCCTGATCATAAGGACTCGTAACGATTTCAACTTGGATGGGACTATTCGTGTATATGTGACAGCGCCTGTGTTCCGAAGCATCGGCTTATCCGGCGCCGGAGACATTATCGCTGAGAATAAAATAACCAGCTCCGAAAGCCTTGGCATTTCTTTGAGCGGGGCAGGTGACATCAAGATGGATATTGATGCGCCAAGCCTCACGGCAAATATTTCCGGGGTTGGGTCTCTTTACCTAAAAGGACAAACCAAAGATGTCGACATGGATATCAGTGGTGCAGGAAGTGCCCATTGTTACGACCTGCTTACAGAAAATACCAAGATCGGAATTTCCGGAGTTGGCAGCGCAGAGGTTTATGCCAGCGTAAAACTGGAAGCTCACGTCAGCGGTGCAGGAAGCGTCGATTATAAGGGCAATGCCACGGATGTCACACAGGATGTCAGCGGGGTTGGCAGTATCAATAAGAAGTAACACGACAAAAAAGAAATCAGAAAAGCTCGTATAGGTTTTATGCGTTCAGATCGAACTGCCAGTACGGATACGTACCATTCTGACCTTACGCCGGCTAGTATCTTCTCCAATGACCCGGAATCCAGTGCCAGCCACCATGGACGGCAATCCAATGGCCTTCTATCCAACGAAAGCCGGGACGACGCGTTTCATAATGGCCTTCATGCCAGCCGTAGTGGCCATTTGCCCAAACCCAGTCTCCGCTAACCCAAATGTGCTCCGGTGATGGAGGCGCGGGTCTCAGGTAAATCACTTCGCCAGGCCTTTCCCTTACCACGTAGGCGGGTCCGCATGAAGCGAAGCACAAGACTGTAACCAAAAAAGCAACAAATGAAAAGTTTCTTCTCATATATAGAATCTTTGACTAATATTATTATTGACGAAAAAAATCATCAAAGTTTAACCACCATATTAACAAAATTCATCCTCGCCACCTATCCGGCCCCAACGACTTAACTAACTTATAACAACCTGAAGACAGGATAACGCAAATGGGCGGCCTCGTAGTATGGAGAATTTCGGTACACGAAGTTAAGTTGGGCATTTGCATTTTTGGCAAAAAGTGAATCCTGGTTTTTTTTCTGATCCAACATGGTTTTCAATTCAGGGTGGTTTTGCAAATACCCAGCGGCAACATCTTCCCAACGGTAGTTGCTGTATCCTTCCTTTTGTTGCAGAATCGCATCAAAAAAATTCCAGGCGAAGTAAGAATCGTCTCCCGCCGGCTCCAGCATTTCGATCAGAAATCGCTTGCCGGGCTGGTCCGTTCTTATCAAATAGTCGCCCTTCAGAAAGCGCACATTTTGCAGCGTGGCAGTCAATTTGATATCAGAGTTCTTGTGATGCTTTTCGTACGGCCGCGGCAGCGACTTGTACTCATCAATATGGTAGGTTTCCACTTGTATGGTGGTGTCATGCGGTAATTTTTCTGTTTTGATATCATTCAACTGGAGCAGGGTAACGACATCATGCCAGCCTTGGGGAATTAAATATGCTTTTGGCGCCGTGATGAATTTCCCGGGGCTAAAATAATTGTAAAATCGAACTTCCTTCTCGAACGGCTTACTATGGTCATAATACATGCGTTGCATGCCCGTCACTTCGCTGGTTTTGTATGCGGTCTCGTAGCCCTTGAAAGGTATCGTATCGAACTTGGTATTGTCCGGTTTCCACTCCAAGGGAAACTCTTTCCGGTGAATGTCTAATTCCTCATTTTCTTTCCGCTTGGCGATGATTTCGGTGGCATGCGCAGAAGCTTGTTCTATAACTGCCTCCATGAGGGCGTAGGTCGACATGACACGGTCCTTGAACGGCTTTAACATGTGCGTTTCCGGAATATATGCAATGGTATTGAAGAGCGCGGCATACCCACTCGAATATCTTGGCGATTCGTAAAAAGCGTCCCAACCTTTGTCAGGACTGCCCTCTTCGAAGTTTACGTACGGGCACATAGGCCATCCTTTTTTTTCCATTGAACGATACAGCGACGGGTCAAATACGCCATGGAGAAATTCTCCCAACGGACCGCCCAACTTGTTCCATTGCGTACTGATCAGGGTCATGGTGTGTTGGTAGTCTGCCCCATCGCTTACATGGTTGTCCATTTGGATGTCGGGGTTCAGCCAATGGAAAATTGTCGAAAAAGACTTTGCATTTCTTGAATCGCACTTGGTAAAATCACGGTTGAGATCCAGGTTTTGTGCATTGCCGCGAAATCCATAGCTGACCGGGCCATTTTGATTCACTCTTGAAAAAGAATTTCTGTTAAGCGCTCCGCCAATATTGTAAATGGGTATTACGGCCAGGACCACATT
>JAJPJP010000423.1 GCA_021324175.1 Chitinophagia bacterium | reverse complement strand
CAAAAAAGTTTTCAAAGGAGGAAAACGACATGGCACAACACAGTACACATAGCACACACAAAGAAGGTACGGTTGTCTTGATGGTCGGGACGAAGCGCGGTTTGTTTCTTTTGACTTCCCCCGATCGCGTATCCTGGGAAGGAATTTTATCCAATGATGCTCGACGCGTTAGAGACGGACGATTGCTCATTTTATATTGGTGAAAAATGTCTCTATGATTCAGCACATGTTCCCTATCAGCGAATTGCCGCTGATCTGCCAGGATCGGTTTCCGCCATTCATATCATTGGCGAACCCTATGTCCCGCTGCAGGATACTTTTTTGGTTAGGATCCGTCCCACAGCCGTGCTGACTCCGGAACAACAATCTAAAGTGGTCATGGAAAGGTCAACATCGGGTAAAAAAGAAGTAAAAAAGGTAGAATGGCAGAATGGCTGGGCCTCCGCTACCTTCCGGGATTTCGGAAGGTTCCGGCTCGTGGAGGATGAAACCCCGCCCGAGATCAGCCCTCTTGGATTGGGCCATGGACCCAACATGTCCAGGGCCAGGAGAATCGTCCTTGTGGTTCGGGATAACATGGGAGCAATATCGAGTTTTCGAGCTGAACTCGATGGCAAATGGCTTTGCTTTTCGAACGACAAGGGAAAGGCCTTTATATATAATTTTGACGAACATTGTCCGCACGGCCAGCATGACCTGAAGGTTACGGCGGAAGATGAGGCTGGCAACCGGTCGACGAAGGTCTTCCACTTCGTGAGGTAGCGAGACAATTCACTAAATGGCATCTTTATGGCGCAGTTACAAGAGGGCGATAAAGCTCCCGCTTTTTCGGGCATTGACCAGGACGGGAAAAAAATTGCTTTGAGCGATTTCAAAGGCAGGAAGCTGGTACTTTATTTCTACCCGGAAGACGACACGCCCACATGCACGGTGCAGGCCTGCAATCTGAGAGACAACTACGGCCTTTTGAAAAAGAACGGTTTCTCCATCGTTGGCGTCAGCCCCGACGACCAGAAAAAGCACAAAAAATTCGAACAGAAATTTGAGTTGCCATTTACCCTGGTTGCCGATCCCGCGCATGCCATTATCAATAAATACGGCGTATGGGGCGAAAAAAAATTATACGGACGCGAGTATATGGGTATTCACAGGACAACCTTTCTTGTTGACGAAAAAGGAATCATCAGGAAGATCTTTACCCGCCCAAAAAATAAAAATCACGCGCAGGAAATCATCGAGGCGTGGGCCGAAGCAGGATTAAAGTAACCACTCGACTTCGCCTGACAAAAAATACCTGTCTTCAGCGTCGCGTGTATGGAGCTTTCCCTCCGCTGTCACGCCAACGATGGTAGTTTCAATGATTTGGCCGTTTTGCAGCAGGCGGACACATTCGTCTTTTTTGAACAACATTTGATTAAAGGTCATCAGCAGCTGTGGCGCGCCACCTGATTTTAACAGTTCATAGGCATCCTGGATGCGAGCGCACAATGACTTTGCCAGTTCAACCGTATCGAAAGTTTCTCCTGTTATCTGATGAAGGGAAACCGGGTTCGGCAAGAAATCAGGGAAGCCAGCCTGGTTTATATTAATGCCAATTCCAACCACCGAGAATCTCAGGTATTCGCCAGCCACCAGGTTTTCAATAAGCAGCCCTCCGACCTTGTGGTCTTTCCAATAGAGATCATTGGGCCATTTCACGCGAAAATCGCCGGGCATGAATTCATCTAAAAAGTGAATGCAGGCACCGGCAATGCACAGGTTCAGCGCCGCTTGTCCGGCAGCCTTTAGAAAAACAGGTTCGAGCACGATGCTCATCGTCAGGTTTTGGCCTGGCTCGGCAACCCATTTTTTTCCAAATTGGCCACGGCCCGCAAATTGCTGTACAGCATAGAAGACATTTCCATGAAAGGCGTCCCCGGCACGAACTTTCGCCATGGCATAGTTGTTGGTACTGTCGACGGCTTGAAGCTCGACAAATACATTGCCGATGAATTGATTAGGCGGCGGGTGTGACTTCATGACATGATATGGCAAAAGAGTGTTACTTTTGGCCAGTGCGAATTTAGGGGTTTGTAGTTCAGTTCGGGGTTGTAGGAAAATGTAAAACAAAGCTGCAAAATACGGCCGCAAAGGGAGGCCTGATAATATATATTGCACCGCAAATTACTTATCACCTCATCAAAATATAATTAATAACCAAACGTCTTTATTATTTGGAACAACTTACTGTATTGGCTACCCGAAAACGATCTGTAGCAAGAATAGCGAAAAACTCTAAAATCATTAAAACCATAATTGAGGCCATCCAGGAAAAAAAAGGTGAAAAAATTGTCTCTCTGGACCTTCGCAAAATCCCCGAAGCTGTTGCCGATTTTTTTATCATTTGTGAAGCGAAAACCCATATACAGATAAAGGCGATCGCTGATTTCGTGGAAGAACAAGTTGAAAAACTGTGCGATGACCTGCCTTACAAACATGAAGGCATGCAGGCGCTACAGTGGGCGCTGATCGACTATGTCAATGTAGTTGTGCATATTATGCTGCCGGAAAGCCGAAACTTTTACAGGCTGGAGGATATGTGGAACGACGCGGTTCGTGAAGAACATCAGGATTAGCCCATTCGGGTTATTTAACTGTTTATTACGAACTATTTATAATTAAAATGTATTTAATCAGGAAATTGAGGAAAGAATAATATGCCGCAGGATAACATAAAGCCAAATGACCGTGGTAATTTTCCCCGGTTTAACAGAAACAGGGGGGATGATGATTCCAATCCACGTAAGGGCCCGAGATTCAATATCTACTGGATATGGGGGATTATCGCGGTCGTTTTGATTGCGGTACAATATTTCAGCCCCTTTTCCCCTGATGCCAAGCAAACCGAAGAACTCGAATTCAGGAATAACATGCTGGCCAAGGGGGATGTCGACAAAATCGAACTGATACCAAACAAGGGGCTTGTCAGGGTCTACATAAAAAAAGATAGTATTGGCAAGCCTTATTACGTGGATAAGCTCTCCAAGAGCAATGGTTTTTCGTCGAATACTGTAAACCGCGAGGGCCCGCAGTTCGAGTTTCGCGTAACGGACGTCAAGGAATATGAAAAATTCCTTCGCGATTATTTTGGAAACAATAAGAATATTGCGGAAGTATCTATTGAGTCAAAACAAGAGGTCGAGTGGTTCACACCACTTCTTCAGTTCCTGCTGCCAATATTGATCATCATTTTAATATGGGTGATGCTGATGCGTAAGATGGGAGGCCAGGCGGGCAGTGGCGGCCCCGGGGGAATATTCAACATTGGTAAGTCAAAAGCAACGCTTTTTGATAAGGGGACAAAAGTTGCGATCACCTTTAACGATGTCGCAGGCCTTGATGAAGCCAAGGTAGAGGTGATGGAAATCGTGGATTTTTTAAAGAATCCAAAAAAATATACGGCGCTCGGCGGAAAGATACCGAAGGGAGCTCTGCTTGTCGGACCTCCCGGAACAGGGAAAACGCTGCTGGCCAAAGCGATGGCCGGTGAAGCGCAGGTGCCGTTCTTCTCGATGAGCGGTTCGGATTTTGTCGAACTTTTCGTGGGAGTTGGCGCAAGCCGAGTTCGCGACCTTTTCAAGCAGGCCCGCGAAAAATCACCTTGCGTGATCTTTATTGATGAAATCGACGCTATCGGGAGAGCAAGAGGAAAAAATGCCATCATGAGCAACGACGAAAGGGAAAGCACCCTCAACCAGTTGCTTGTCGAAATGGATGGATTCGGCGGCGACAGCGGGATAATCGTTCTTGCCGCAACCAACCGTCCGGACGTATTGGACAATGCTCTGCTGCGCCCGGGAAGATTTGACCGTCAAATCTCGATTGACAAACCGGATCTGAAAGGCCGCGAAGCCATTTTCAAGGTCCACCTGAAGCCCATCAAGATTTCCAGCAAGCTCGATATTCACAAACTGGCTGAGCAAACTCCTGGTTTTGCCGGCGCTGATATTGCCAATGTTTGCAATGAAGCCGCACTTATTGCTGCGAGAAAAGGCAAAGAAACGGTTGAAATGGACGACTTCCAGGATGCAGTAGACAGGGTAATCGGCGGCCTGGAAAAAAAGAACAAAATCATTTCCCCCGAAGAAAAGAGAATTATCGCCTACCATGAATCGGGTCATGCCATCTGTGGATGGTTTCTCGAGCATGCATACCCGTTACTCAAGGTGACGATCGTGCCCAGAGGCGTTGCCGCACTCGGTTACGCCCAGTATACGCCCAAGGAGCAATATCTCTATAATACGGATCAGCTTTTCGACCAGATTTGCATGACACTCGGTGGAAGGGCCAGTGAAGAGTTGAACTTTGGAAAAATATCCACCGGCGCGCAGAATGACCTGCAGCAGGTTACCAAGATTGCATACGCCATGGTGACAGTATATGGGATGAACGATAAGATCGGTAACGTGAGTTTTTTTGACCCGCAAGTGGAAAATACATTTACAAAGCCTTATTCGGAAGAAACATCGAAGATGATTGATGAAGAGGTGCGCAAGCTGATCGACAGGGCTTACGAGGAAACAAAAAGGCTGCTCAGGGAAAAAAGCAGGCAGGTCGAAGTCCTCGCCGAAGCTTTACTCGACAGGGAAGTCCTTTTCCAAAGTGACGTAGAGGCTCTTATTGGAAAACGTCCTTACGAGGAAAAGAGGGCGCTCGACGTATCTGACCACCCGCACCTTGAACATCATAACATACCCAGTGACAACGGATCCGGCGGTACTGTCCCCACTCCTACGCCATCCCCAGCATAGCAGTTATGAAAGTTTCGCAGGCGAAAGAGAATACGTTAAAGAAAATCAGGAAGGCCCTGATCCACACGACTCCCATACCTTTTCCTCAAAGTGAAGGCAACAACTCCGTTTTTCAGGCATCCCGCAAAGAACTGGAAATTGAGTTTGCCGAAAATTTCACCGGATTACTCGGGAAATTTATTTTTTGCGTCAACCTCCAGGAACTCGCTGCATATTTTACCGAACTCGTCGAGCACGCCAGCCTGACCCGGCTTTATTCCCGCGAAAAGGTGCTGATTGAGCTTCTGAAAAAAAATAATTTCGTCCAGCCATTTATCCATAACCTCGCGGATTGCGACGCGGCCGTTACCAGCTGCGAATTACTTGTCGCCAGGACGGGCAGTATCGTGATGAGCGCGGCGCAGGAAAGCGGGCGAACAGTAAGTGTCTACGCTCCCATCCATATTTGCATTGCGTTTACTTCGCAACTGGTTTACGATATTCGGGAAGGACTGCAGTTGCTCAAAGAAAGATATCACGAAAACTTCCCTTCGCTCATCACTTTTGCGACCGGGCCAAGCCGGACGGCGGACATTGAAAAATCACTGGTAGTCGGCGTCCACGGTCCAAAGGAAGTCTACCTGTTTCTTGTCGACCAGCAATAGGCTTAATTTCCTATTTTTACCGCATGCAAGTCCGGCAGGGCAAAAAAATTTTTTTTCTCTCTGATTTTCACCTGGGTGTTCCTGACCACGCCACAAGCGTTGCCAGGGAAAAACGCATCATCGCTTTTTTAGAACAAATACGCGGCGACGCCGATTCCATTTTTATCGTCGGAGACCTTTTTGATTTTTGGTACGAGTATCGGAAGGTCGTTCCGAAAGGATTTGTGCGCATCCTGGGGACGCTGGCTTCGATTACGGATTCGGGAATTCCCGTATATTTTTTTTCCGGGAACCATGATATGTGGATGAAGGGATATTTTGAATCGGAGCTGAACATCCCCGTTTATCATGAGCCGCAGGTATTCGAATTGAGCGACAAGAAATTTTATATCGGCCACGGCGATGGCCTTGGTCCTGGCGACCACCGTTATAAAATGTTGAAAAAGAT
>JAJPJP010000091.1 GCA_021324175.1 Chitinophagia bacterium | reverse complement strand
TATACTCATTCAGTTGTATTGCATTTGGCTTTTTCGTTTCTTTTGGCCAATCAATCTCTTTTCCATTAAAGTGGACAGAATAAATTAACGGTACATATCCTTTGCCTGGCTGCATGGCAATATCTTTTCGTGATCGGAAGTCCACCACTGGACCGGTCGAAACGGATAGACGAATGTCTTTAAGGGTATATTTAAAATTATTAGATTGATGTAACCTGCGCTCATTATTATCTGGCACGTGGAGAAAAAGCTCTGAATCTTTAAGATTAATAATACTTTCAAATGGGAAAGAGGTTTCGTGAATATCGTCAAATGAACTATTCTTTGATCTTGAAACTATGACGTGCTTCTGTTCTTCGCCCTTGACTAAATAGATGATAATGTTTTCTTGCAGTACATCGTCTTCTTTGAACGCGTGGGTGCGTGACTCAAAAAGATGCAGCTTTTTAATAGCGCACTTTTCTACAATTAGCTTTCTAAATCCAAGATAATAATTGCCATTGCAAAAGCTTCTCGGGATGATCGCGACAAGCTCTCCTTTATCTTTTAATAGATGAATTGCAAGACCGACAAACGCTGCGTATAAATTTACCGTTTCAAAATTCAATAATCGAAGAATTTTTCTATAGTCAGAACCAATATTTATTTTTTTATAAGGTGGGTTAAGGATAGCATGCGTATAGAGCGACTTTCTATCTAAAGTGAATTGTGGAATTGCGGATATAATAAAGTCAGTCCTGATTTGATTCGCATGAAAAAGAACCTTTTTTGCGGAAAACGTTTTTTGATACTCTTCCAAATTTGTTTCCAAGTATTCATTCAAAATCGGATCAATCTCGTAGGTCGTGACTGAAACTTCTCCTACCTTTTTCTGGGCTACTCTTTCCAACAGAGCTGCTGTCAATGAGCCTACAGCAGCACCCGCGTCCAGTGTCGCGATTTTTCGCGGAAATTTCTGAAACATGCCAGCCATGAATTTAGCAATTCCCTGAGGAGTAAAGAACTGGCCAAATTTAGACCGCATGGATTGATCAATCTTTTTGACTGCTTCTTTTCGTGTTCTCTCGACTATCTCCAACATAACGATCTTTGGATTCGAAAATACCCAAAAAATGCCATTCATTTTGCAAATTTCAGGTTGGTGGGCAGGGAAGTTTTGGCGACTGTGTCATGCACGCGGAGGCTTGAAAGTTTCTTATTCTTGCTTTTCATTTTCAATACCCGACGGAATTTCAACTCGGTAAAGGGCGTCAATAAAAACGCCGACCTGTTGAGCTCCCTTCCCTTGAAAGAATTATCGGAGTAACAAATGCAATGAAAAAAGCAGTAAAAATTGACAAATAAGTGTTTCCCATTAGTGGGATAATATCGGAAGCAGGAAATCCCTTATATTGGTATTTCCAAAACCCGTTCTTTTTGAGGGGGTCTCAGCTGGAGTATTGGTCTCATTATTGGCTCTATGGAGGACAAAGCTGTTCGGTTTATTTCCAATCTTGGTCAAGCTTTATACGAAATCATTGATATACTTCGTTTTATGTTTTACGAATAACAGCTAAGAATGTATACTATTGTTTTTGTTGATACTGAAATTGAATACGGAACAGGGAAAATTCTTGACATTGGTGCTGTTAGAACGAATGACGATGGCTTTCATTCGAAATCCGTCCACGAGTTCATTGAATTTCTAAAAGGATCGACGTTTATTTGCGGGCATAATATTTTCGGCCACGATCTTAAATATATTAGCGAGGCTGTTTCAACCGCAGGCATAAAACCGGAAAATGCCATTGATACGTTATATTTATCGGCTCTCCTCTTTCCTGAAAAGCCGTATCATAAATTGGTCAAAGACGATAAGCTTCAAACGGAAGAATTAAACAACCCCTTTAATGATTCCCAGAAGGCTAAAGACCTTTTCTTTGATGAAATTTCTGCATTCAACAAAACAGACGAATCACTTAAGAAGGTTTATTATCTGCTATTACGTAGAGAAAAGGAGTTCACTGCATTTTTCCATTTTATAGGATATATGGTGGACGAGGAAAACCCTGCGACAGCAATCCGTAAAAAGTTCGATGGCGAGATTTGCGAAAATGCTGATTTGGATAGGCTTGTATCAGAACACCTAATTGAGTTGGCATATTGCCTGGCGTTGATAAATTGTGCTTACTCCCGCTCGATCACACCACAGTGGGTTCTGATGAATTACCCAATTGTTGAGACGGTGATGTATCTACTGAGGAACAAGCCTTGTTTGTCAGGATGTGTTTATTGCGATGAAGCCTTGGACATTCACAGCGGGCTAAAGAGATATTTTGGATTCAATTCCTACAGATCTTTTGCTGGTGAGCGATTGCAGGAAAAAGCAGTACAAGCAGCGATTGACAATAAATCCATATTGGCAGTATTTCCGACTGGCGGTGGTAAATCGATAACCTTTCAAGTTCCTGCCTTAATTAGCGGTGCAGCAACGAATGGGCTGACAGTTGTAATCTCTCCTTTGCAATCCCTGATGAAAGACCAGATTGATAATCTAGAAAAATTCGGCATCACGTCTGCGGTGACAATAAATGGGCTGCTCAATCCGATAGAAAGGGCGAAGTCCTTCGAGCGGGTTGAGGACGGATCTGCATCTCTCCTTTATGTCTCGCCTGAGTCGCTTCGCTCGATGACTATTGAAAGGCTTCTGTTAGGCAGGAATATTGTACGTTTTGTTATTGATGAGGCCCACTGTTTCTCATCATGGGGCCAGGATTTCAGAGTAGATTATTTGTATATCGGTGATTTTATCAAATCAATCCAGGAGAAGAAAAGGCTCAAAACCAAGATTCCAGTTTCCTGTTTTACGGCCACTGCCAAGCTAAACGTCATTGAAGATATTTGTGCATATTTCAAGGAGAAATTATCCGTTGACTTAGAAATATTTAACTCCAACGCAAAGAGAACCAACTTACATTATAAAGTTCTTGAGAAAGACGATGAAGATCAGAAGTATGATGCTTTGAGAGCTTTGATTGAAGCTCGGGATTGTCCTACCATAGTATATGTTTCGAGGACGAGAAAAGCTTATGCACTTGCTGAAAAATTAACAGGAAATGGGTTCGATGCAAAACCCTATCATGGAAAAATGGATAAAGAAGAAAAGAAGGCAAACCAGGATGATTTCATGAATGGTAAAGTGAGAATAATAGTCGCAACGTCAGCATTCGGCATGGGAGTCGACAAAAAAGATGTCGGAATGGTTATTCACTAT
>JAJPJP010000181.1 GCA_021324175.1 Chitinophagia bacterium | reverse complement strand
TTATTGCAGCTCCACCCGAATGGCCTAAAAGAATAACTTCCCCCGGATGGTATCGAGCCGCCAAGATTGAAATAACCTCGGCTATTTCGTCAATTATTTCCGGCGTATAGTTATCCCCGGTAGTCAAGCCTTTTTGGCCGTCAGATTTATTGCCATCCGCATCAATATAGCCTGGACGCAACAGACCTACAGCTATTGTGTTCTTGTGCCGTTTTGAAATTTGCCTTGCCATTTTATACTGATACCCGGGATTACTGAATGGCGCATCGCCGTGAATAACGATTACCAAATTAGGCTTTGAGGCCACGCTATCGCTGAGAAATGCGTAAATATGCAAACAGCCCTTTGACGTTTGAACCCACTGCGTAGTATCCAAAGGATTGCAAGTGCTTTCGGCTTGCTGAGCATCACAAAAACTCGATAAAAAAGGCACAGCGGTCAGGAAACAAAAAAGCTTGATTTTACTTCGCATCGCCATCCCTTTATAAAGCGAACTGGTTTTCTTCACGTCTGCGATTGATCCTGGATAAAATATTTCATTGCACCACCTGCGCAATGAATGAAAAACATTGTCTGTAAACTAATAAATGTAGACGATTCTCGTCCAGAAAATGCGGGATTACCTAAACTAAGCCATATATTTATTCCAATTATTTTACGAAAAGCGCACCTATGAGCAAATTCATAGCTGGGTTCTTCTTTGGTTGTGTCCTACTGTTATGCAGTTGCGGCCAGCACAGACCAGAAGCGACCACCGTCGGGCAAGACAGCCTGGGCCGAATCGAATTGTATACAGCGGGAGCTAATAAAATAATCGATTCTCAAGCAAGGATTGAAATAATAGGACGGCATTACCTGTGGAGCGAGGGACCGGTTTGGGTACAAAAAAAACAAATGCTGCTGTTTTCAGATGTTAGGGCCAATGCTATTTTTAAATGGAATATGCACGATACGCCCGTCGTCTACCTGACGCCTTCGGGTTATACAGACCCTAGACCACGAAACGGTGAAAATGGAAGCAACGGCCTCGCACTTGACCGAAGTGGCCACCTGCTAATGTGCCAGTCTGGCAACAGGCAAGTAGCAAGAATGAATGCGTCAATTGACTCGCCGAAACCGTCTTTCACCATTCTTGCACCCGACTATAATGGAAAAAAATTCAACAGCCCTAATGACCTGGTTGTCGATAGCCGGGGCGAAATATTTTTTACGGACCCGATATACGGCCTACCGGGCGGAGCTGAAGACCCATCGAGAGAACTAGATTTCGAAGGAGTCTTTAAAATTAGCACAAACGGGCAAGTCCGCTTGTTGATAGACTCAATCCACCGCCCGAACGGGATAGCGCTTTCGACCGATGAAAAAACCCTCTACCTGGGAAGCACCGATGGAATGCACTCCGGATGGTATGCCTATCAACTGGATTCGAACCGAAATATCATCAGCGGCGGTATGCTCCTTGATGCTTCTTCCCTGATGGCCAGGGCAACCATCAAACAGGGCGGTGACGGCATGAAAATCGATAAATATGGCAACCTCTTTGCTTCAGGCCCCGACGGGATTAACATCATTTCTCCGTCGGGAACATTGCTCGGCTTAATCAGAATCTATCGCCATCCCGTGTCAAATTGTGCGTTCGACCAGGCTAAAGATGTCCTTTTTGTAACTTCTGATGACCGTGTATTAAAGATAAACCTGCATTAGTACTTTTAAGGGGCAAAATGAATTCGGGACCGACCGAAGCGGCAAGATCAATCAATTCTGTCGAAGCCGATTAATGCATATTTCAAGGCTCGTCTCCCAGTAGACGGGGTCGATTCCATAGGTCATCTTAATTTTCCTTTTATCGAGAAGAGAAAATCTTGGTCGCCGCGCGGGCGTGGGAAATTGGGAAGTCGGTATCGGATTGACGGTGCAGGTACTGCCGGTCATTCTCTTAATCGCGACAGCGAAATCAAACCAACTGATCCTTCCTTCATTGCTGTAATTGAATATTCCGGTGGTGAATGCCCCATGACCGACAATCTGCATAACCACGGCCGCCAAATCAGCCGCGTAAGTTGGAGAACCTATTTGATCTGCAACAACATTGATGGAAACTTTTTCGCGCATTAGGCGCATCATCGTTTTTACGAAATTGTTTCCAAATTCGGAATAAACCCAGGACGTTCGAATTACGATTGTTTGATCATTATTTTTGAAAGCGAGGCGCTCACCTTCGAGTTTTGATTCTCCGTAAACATTCAACGGAGACACGGTATCATTTTCGGTCAATGGCTTTTCCGAATTACCGTCAAATACATAGTCGGTAGAAATATGCACCAGTCGCACTCCATAATTCCCGCAACAGCTCGCGATAATCCCGACAGCGTCGGCGTTGACACGGAATGCCTCTTTTCTCTCTGACTCCGCCTTATCGACAGCCGTATAGGCCGCGCAATTGACGCAAAACGCAGGTAAATACTGCGAAAAGACAGATGACAGTGCATGAACATCAGTGATGTCAAGGTCGCTTCGTTGCAGGAAGATGAACTCAAATTCGGGAAAATTCGACGATAGTGCCTGTAATTCCAGGCCAAGCTGACCTCCTGCACCTGTAACAATCAGTTTCTTCTTAGTCGGCGTGTCCTTCAAATTCAAAATTATTTTTGCAATCGGCAAAAGTGGGCAAAAGAAGATCTTTCGACGAAACAACCACCCGGTAAGCAGGCAATTGCCAATCAATATTCAATTGCCTGTCATTGAAAATGATCCCTCCTTCGCTCTGCCGGTTGTAAAAGTTATCACATTTATACAATACATCGGCAGTTTCACTCAATACGGAAAATCCGTGAGCAAATCCTTTCGGAATGAGCAGCTGCTTTTTGTTATCCGCTGAAAGCTCAATGGCAAAGACTTTACCGAACTTCGGAGAGCCTCTCCTTAAGTCGATCGCGATATCTAAAATTTTCCCTGCTAATGTCCGTACTAGCTTAGCCTGGGCATGCGGATTTAATTGGTAATGCAGTCCACGAATCACTCCCAACTTGGAATGTGACTGATTATCCTGTATGAATCTAAGGTCAATCCCTTCTTGCAGAAATGATTTTTCATTGTAGGACTCGAAAAAAAATCCCCGCTCGTCCTCAAACGCCACTGGTTCGTAAACCATCAATCCTGGAAAATCTGTTTTTTGGAAAGGCATGGATATATCCAAATACCAGTTTAAATCGATTATATTAAAGTTCTAGAAATCAAATCCATTATCAAGAGCGACTCATTTTATCACCGTTTCCCATATAATAAATTATAATATTTTTGGTAATCTCCGGATGTAACGTGCTTCACCCAGTCCTCGTTATTCAAATACCAATCGA
>JAJPJP010000255.1 GCA_021324175.1 Chitinophagia bacterium | reverse complement strand
TGTTTGTTGTGTGGTAACTTCAAACATAACTAATCGGGGTGATTCCAACAGAATCATCCCTTTCTTTTAATTACTCATTATTCCATATTTTAGTCGGACAATAGTGACTTTATATATAGGATTTCGTATTTTTCGTTGATCGAAATATTGTTAAAATCAGTTGTATGCGAACACCACTTCAGAAAGGGGAGAAAATTCTGCTGGTCACTTATACGAGCTGGGTATCACTGGTTTGGCCCGTAATTGGTTCCTTGATTTTTTTTGCCGCCGGATTGTGGTTGACAAAGTACAATGGTTATTTGTTGATAGTCTCACTCATTTCGGTGATATATTTTCTCACAAAATATTTTGAATGGAAAGTAAATATTTGGGTGGTTACCTCCAGCAGGGTCATCGATGAATCGGGGCTTCTCAAGCATTTTGCAAAAGAGAGCCCGTTGGAAAAAATTAACAATGTCTCATATGACCAATCCATCTGGGGGAGAATGCTGAATTTTGGGCACGTGGAGATTCAAACTGCAGCCGAATCGGGAGCAACAGATTATTTCAATGTCAACCATCCGAAAAAATTGAAGGATACGATAACCCAGGCCCAAGCCGATTTTGAGAATAATCGCGCGATAAATCAAGCTTCGCAAATGGCCTCAGCATTCGGATTGAAAAATCAGGCAGCTTCCTCAAATTTAACTTCGGAACTCGAAAAACTATTTGAGCTGAAGCAAAAAGGCATTCTGAGCTATGAAGAATATGTAAGGGCGAAAAACAAGCTGCTTAACGGTTAGGAACATTCATTTGCCGTCGCTTTCCAATTAGCATAAGTCATTTCAAACCTGATTTCGCCGTTTTCTCGTACGCCGGCCGGGTGCCAGCCAGTTCGGCGGTAGAAATATTCGGCCCTTGTCCCTGGCGCAGTTCCCAGCCACAACGTGTTTTGAGTCTTGCCGAAATACCATCCGAGCATGACTGTTTGCAAATTTCGACCTACTCTCCTTCCTTCGTAACCAGGATCGACAAATAGTGCCCAAACATTGTACACTGACAGGTCAACTATGGCAAACCCAGCTATAACGTCATCTTCTAGACAAACCCACCCACGACCACGACGTGTCAAATATTCAACATAGTCATCCGTACTGATGATCGAAGGACGGGGTAATTTGTTTTCGAGTACCGCAATCCTTATTCGGTGCATGGCAGGAATATCTTCGAATTCAGCTTCGCGTACAAACATCGACTTCTTTTTTGTTGAAGGATATTTCGGTAATGGATAATATCGCCATGAGCTCTTCCTGCTTTTCGCAATGCTGGCGCTTAGCGGACAGGTTTCGATGTCCGGTAAGCTGTACCTTTAAAAAAACACACCGGCTCATTCCTATCATTGTTTGTGCGAATGTCGTAAATGCCAATCTTGTTTCCGAGAAAAATTTCCTTAGCCTCTACCGTGAGTAATTCTCCTGATTTTACCGGCCGTGCGAAACTAATTGTCACGTCGAGCGCGACAGTAATCAATCCATGCGAATTGCAAGCAAATGCAAAAGCTGAGTCTGAAGCGGAAAATAGGATCCCACCATGAATGTTGTGAAAACCGTTTAACATTTCTTCCTTTACGACAAAATGCAGTTTGCAAAATCCCTTACCATGATCATCAATGACAAGGCCCATCCACTGTGTAAATCGGTCTCTTTCCAGCATTACCCGCAATACCTCTTCGGCTGTTATCCCAGAGTTATCCATTTTGAGTCTGCCTTAGGTCCAGAATTCGATTTAATTTTCCACCTTCACTTCGCGGGATGGTACCCGGCTCCTCAATTTTGACGTTTAAGCTCAACCCAATGTTATCCTTTAACTTTTTTTCCAGCATTTTGCAAGCCTGAACTATTTTTTCGCTGGTCATGATTTCGCTTGCCGCCAAATTCTTCAAGTATTCATTAAACAATCCCGAATTGATCTCCACTTTGACTTCTACCTCATCATGCGCTCGATTTTTGGTGACAACCAATTGGTAATTTTGACTGAAGGCGGTCAAGCCATTGAGCATAGCTTCTACCTGCGTATGGAAAAGGTTTATGCCACGTATAATCAACATATCGTCCGCACGTCCCGCAATTGGTCCCATTTTGATGAAATTTCGCTTCCCATGCTTGTCTTTGTAGAGAAATGTGATATCATTGGTCCAATACCTAAATATCGGCATGGCCTCTTTCGTTAGAGTTGTTAAAACCAAGACGCCCGCGTTTCCCTGTTTAACCGGTTCACCTGTATTTCGATCGACAATTTCTGGATAAAAATGATCTTCCCAAATGTAACTACCGGTTCCCCTTTCGTCAACATCTTCCTGGGATACACCTGGCCCGATTATCTCAGACAGACCGTAGATATTGGTTGCTTTTACATTGAGGGCCGCCTGGACAGATGATCGAGTACTTTCGGTCCAGGGCTCGGCACCAAGCACAGCGTATTGCAACTTTAACGACAATACATCAATTTGGCGTTTTTTTAATTCCTCCGCCAGCGTAAGCGCATAGGATGGTGTGCAGCATATAGCATCACTTTTGAAGTCATTTAGCAACATAAGTTGCTTTTCTGTAGCGCCACCCGATATCGGGATAACGGTCATACCCAGTTTTTCAGCGCCGTAATGCAAACCCAAGCCCCCAGTAAATAATCCGTAACCATAAGCGTTCTGCAATTTCATGCCGGGCCTGCAACCCGCGGCCCACAAAGATCTGGCCACCACTTCTGCAAAGACCTTGATATCCTTTTTACTATATCCAACAACTATCGGCTTACCCGTCGTTCCACTAGAACAGTGCAGGCGGATCACCTCTTTCAAAGGAATAGCAAAAAGTGCAAAAGGGTAATTATCCCTCAGCGCGATCTTTTTTGTAAATGGCAATTTGAAAAGATCTTCGGGAGACCTGATGTCTTTGGGATGAATGCCTGATTCGTGAAGGGTTTTTCTATAATAAGGGACTTGATGCCAAACCCGATCAATTTGGCGACGCAAGCGCTCGGTTTGAAGGCGTTTGAGCCTCTTTACTGAAATCGAATCGATTTCGCTAAACAAATAACCCATTATTCCGCGATTGAATAAACTCAAGGTACTATTTTTAAGGGCGAAACATTTAACTTAGCTATTGCTAAACAGCCATTCCTTTCCTTAATCATATTCGCCTGATCGCCTTGAAAATAAAGTCATCGATTGTCGGGGCCCTTTGCATTCTCCTTTTTTGTGGATCAAATAGAGGCAGGGCCGGATTCAGAGTTGTAGCATTCTTTACTGGACGAAATGATCTTGCCCATATCAGCTTCGTTCATGAGGCAAACCGGTTTTTCCCAAAGATTGCCGCACAATATCATTTCGAATATGATTCAACCAATAACTGGAACAATTTGAACAGCGCATTTTTATCCCATTACCAGGTAGTTCTTTTTCTCGATACACGCCCCGACTCGCCGGACCAGCGATTAGCATTTAGGACTTATATGGAAAATGGAGGTGCCTGGATGGGTTTTCATTTTGCAGGATTTGCGCTGACACCTTCGGATTTCCCACAAAACTGGGACTGGTATCACGACGAATTTATTGCCTCCGGGCAATACAAAGGGAACACCTGGCATCCTACCTCAGCCTTTCTTCGCGTTGAAGATCCACGCCATCCTGCTACCAGGCGGCTTCCGCACATCTTCAAATCGTCACCGAATGAATGGTACAGTTGGGAAAAAGATATCAGAAAGAATCCTAACATTGATATTCTGCTGTCTATTGATTCATCAAGCTTTCCGCTTGGGAATGGCCCGAAACTCAGTGAAATTTGGCATAGCGGATATTACCCAGTTGCCTGGGCTAATAAAAAGTTCAGAATGATTTATGCCAATATGGGACATAATGATATAGACTACGATCACCACACCAACAGGGAATTGTCCTTCCAATTCGATAATGAGATTCAGAATAGGTTTGTCATCGATGCGTTGATCTGGCTTGGTACAGGTTCTCATCAAACTGCGAACTGATAAAAATCCGGGATTGAAGGCATATGCTACAATACCAGTTGACGGCGCGTGCTTCTTTCAATCCTCTCGAATCGACGCTTGTAATCCGGACCGTCTCGATTCAACGAATAGCCTTATTTTTGATCCATGGCTGTTTATATTACATCCCTCAATTCAGGAAGCAATGGGAATTGTTATTATATCGGAAATGAAAACGAGGCAATCCTGATTGACGCCGGCATATCGTGTGGGGAGACGGTAAAACGAATGAAGAAGCTCGGTCTCAGGATGGATGCAATAAAGGCAATATTCATTTCGCACGAACACTCAGATCATATAGCGGGCGTGCAAGGATTAGTCAGAAAATTTCATCTCCCAATTTTTATCACTCCCAAAACTTATTTAAATAGCGGGCTCGCACTCGAAACATCGGAGCGCTTCGATTTCAAAGCTGGCCAACCAACTGTAATTGGGAACCTCTCAATAATTGCATTTCCTAAATCACATGACGCTGCCGATCCGCACAGTTTCATGATTTCAAGTGGCAAAATTAATGTCGGTGTTTTTACCGACATCGGTTATCCATGTGAAAAGGTTATCGATGAGTTCAAAAAATGCGATGCAGCTTTCCTCGAATCAAACTATTGCGAACAGCTGCTGGCAGAAGGTAAATATCCAGAAAGTTTGAAGAAGCGGATAAGCAGTGATGCAGGCCATCTATCAAATTTCCAAGCATTGAAGCTTTTTACCAGCCATCGCGGTATTCACTTAAGGCATTTGATATTATCACATTTGTCTAGGAACAACAATAAGGTCTCACTTGTACGCCAAATATTTGAAGACGTTGCCGGAGATACTGCAATTACAGTCGCCAGCCGTTATCGCGAAACGCCATTGATTCGACTCGAGACAAAAAATTTGACTGAAAAAGGCCAAAAGAAGACTGTGAAATTTACGCAGCTTTCGATATTTTAAATACCAAGAATTCGGAAACTTGACAAAGATCAGGGGAAACTAATTGGGATAATTTGGATGCCGCTCCTTCCAAACGTCGAGAAACCGTTTACCAGCATCTTTCAAATACTCATAAAAATCCCAATCAGTCGTAAATGACTTCAGAAATTGATAAGTAGGCCTGTATTCTTTCATAAAAGTATCGATTGCAGGAGGTAGTAGCCCGGTAATTTTTCCGACAATTTCCGCATTGAACCTATGGGCGACATAATTGTCCTTTTCGTCTCTTTCGAGGCGTTGCTGTAAAGCCAAAATTCGTTTGCTATTTTTTGCGTTTAATATCAGATCAAAATCAAATGCCATCCCAATTCCTCCACGCCGGGTTGTCTTCATGTTATCCAGATAACCTGGACCCGAGTAGTCGAAGACTTTCTGATACTCGGCTCTTGTTTCCAGTGAATCGAGTTTGTAATTCCGGTGATTGACCGAAATTGATCTAAGTGTGTCCACATTAATATCCAGACTAATTTCAAAGTGAAAGGGTTCTGAAATTTCAGATACTGCAAACTCGGGCGAACGCTTTCCCAGATATGAGAAGTAAATTGAATCATTAGAATTCAATAAAATAGCGTAGTGGCCTAAAGAGTCAGTTACCGTTCCACGCCCGGAAACGGATAATACCGAAACTGCTTCTAAAGGAAATTGCTGCGTCCGGTCAAAAACTGTCCCGGAAATTGCCACCTGTGAAACGGATGCCTGGGCAAAAGAAATAAAAAACAACAAGCAGGTTACTATTTTCTGCACGAGGCATGCAAATTAACACGGAAAGCTAAGTCACGATTTCATTTAATCAATCCCTATGAATACTGATTAACAATTCGATAATAAAATGTTCATTTAAAATTCGCGATGAATAGGTGAAACATCGGCAAAATTCAAATTAACGCCGGTGAATAAACTTATAATCTGAATTAATTCCTATCTTTTCTTTCTAAAACAACAAATATGAAATTTACCAAACTATTCAATTTTTCTGCATTCATGCTAGCCACAACCTTAATTTGTGACAAAGGACACTCCCAGTCGCTAAGTACAAGTGACATCAAGACTTTCATGGTAAAGGAATGGGAGAGGGCAAAATCATACACAGTGGATTATCTCAATACGATGCCAGCTGACAAATATTCGTTCAAGCCTGTCGACAGTATACGCAGTTTTGCGCAGCAAATGTTGCATTTAGCAGAGGCTAATTGTTTTCTGATGAATAATGCGACAGACATTAGTACTCCATCATGGGCGAAGTCAGACCTGGAGCACAGCCCCGGCGCACAGAACAAAGACTCGGTGATGTACTATGTTACAGCCAGCTACGACTATTGCAGAGATGCAGTCAAAAATACAGACCTGAATAAATGGGGCGAAAGCAAGAAAATCTTTGGTTTTGAAAATACCAGATTTGGTATGATGATGAAAACTTTTGAGCATCAGACGCATCATAGGGGGCAAACCACCATATATATCCGGCTTCAAGGCATTAGGCCTCCGCAGGAAAGATTGTTTTAGTAGACTATTTGCTTCTTATCGGGTAACAGGTGCCAAAAAGGGCTTAATTCATTTTTTTGGCACCTGATTTTTGTAATAGAAACAGACCCTTTTCATCATACATTCTGGGCATTTCGGGTTCTTCGGTCTACATATTTGTCTACCCAAAAAAGACATAGCCATTCCGGCATCCCAATATTTTTGCGGAAGTTTTTTCATTATTTCCTGCTCGATCTTTTTCGGGTCAGTCCCACTGGCTATACCAATCCTGGGCGCAACACGCACGACATGTAAATCCACAATCACTCCTTCGGGCTTCCTTTTGGTTTCTCGTAGAAAGACATTGGCTGACTTTCTGCCAATACCTGGCAATAAAACGAGCTGGTCCAGGGTACTGGGAATATTTTTATCAAGTTTAATTGACTTCCCGATTTCAATAAGCCACTTGGATTTTTTAACTGCGTTTCTTACTCCCTTGAGAAATTGGGTGAGCTTTGATTGCGATACCTTTGCGAGTGCCGCCATATTTGGGATGCGTTGGAATAGCGATGGCGCAATAGTGTTAATATGCGCGTCCGAATCCTGCGCGGAGAGTACCACCATAACTAATAGTTCGAACGGATTTCGGTAATTCAGCGGGTGCTTTACTCGGCAATATTTTTTTATCAAGGGTTTAATTGCGAGAGGCCAATCAACTGGAGCCATAAATTATCATTTATATTTTTGAAATCGCCTGTTAAGAACGCAGGATTGCCAACTCCGGCGATCAACAAATTCCAAATATTCGACGCAAATCAATTGCCAAAAGCCTTGCGATAGTTTGCAGAGGAAAGCATACAATGCGCTAAAGCATCACTTGCGGATCATCGCAAACCCTAAAATCCTGATTAAAGCCGTCAATGACTTCGACGTCTTTAGGGGAAAGCTCTATCGTCGTCGATTCAAAATTCTCCATTAACCGCTCCCGACTTGATGATTTTGGAATAGCGGAGACACCGTGTGCAAGATGCCAAGCCAACACGACTTGAACTGGTGTCCTGCCGAGCTTTTTTGCCAGCGTCAAAAGTCGGGGGTCATCCAATTTTCGTCCTCTCGCCAGGGGGGAATAAGCTTGAATCTGTATATGCATTTCACGAGAATATTCCAGCAAACTTTTCTGAAACAACCAGGGAGTAAATTCTATTTGGTCAACCATCGGAATGATCGACGCATATCCTGACAACTCATCCAAAAACGGTTGCGTATAATTCGCAACCCCGATTGCCCGGATTTTTTTGTCCAAATACAGTTTTTCCAGTGCCAACCAAGTGGTCCTCCTCGTTGCCTTAAGGGGCCAATGAACAAGATACAAGTCGACGAATTCAAGCCCAAGCTTTTTAACACTCTTATCAAATCCCATTAATGTATTGTCAAATCCCTGATCGACATTGTTCACTTTGGTCGTAATAAATAATTCTTCCCGCGGAACCTTGCTACGTCGAATGGCGCGACCGATGTCAGTTTCGTTACCATACATTGAGGCAGTATCAAATAGCCGATATCCAATTTCAATGGCCTCCATCACGGCTTTTTCAGCCTGCCTGCCATACATATCCCAGGCGCCCATGCCGATCAACGGCATATTTACACCATTTGCGAGCCGGGTATATGGTTGTTTTTGAAACAATTTGTGGCTTTTAAACGCAGGCCAAACTTAACATTTTTTGCTGTGTCCAGGCTATTCGAATTCGACGCGGCACACGGCAGCTTTCGAATTGAAGGTCATTACAATCTGCCATTTTAGAACCTCACTGATCCCTAATTCCCGCCGGTCTGCGCTTCTGAAATGATAATTTAGCTGTTTGACTTTGGTCTATTTGCATTTTAAACTATTAATAGTATCGTCGTGGAAGAAAATTTGCACACGCCTTTTTCAAAAGCTATTCTTACTTCGCTCTTTTGCGGAATTGCGGGTACCCTGTCGTGTTTTGCTTTCGCAATCTCGTACAGAATAGTAAGCGGATATAATCCGACCAGTTTTATTAATGTTTCTGCACTGATTTTTGGGTGCAATATCCTGATGCTTTGCTTCGGAGCAATTTATTTTGAAGTTGAAAAATTTGTACCCAAGGGCCGGGTCATTTTTGAGATTGCGTTAATAACGCTAACGATTTTTTGCCTTTGGAGAATCCAGTACGTAAAGCGGTCCTCAATTGCTGAAGTCGCAGATAAATTCAAGTTCCTCCTATCCGGAATTGTCATTATACTTGGAATTTATGCTTCGGTGCTTTTACCTTTTCTGAGTGGCAACAAGCGTTTTCTTAATCTGATGATCTAATCACCACGCGAGCAAATCAAATAAAGCGAGCCGGCAGTCATGTATTGGCGAAAATGCCGGCAAAAAACGCGACGCATCGTTAAAAATTATTTTGCGGGGGTGATCATAATATTGCGGTAATCGACAGGTCCGTGGTCGCCCTGAATCAAAAGGGGTCCGGGATCTTCTTCTTTGCTGTTGATTGCGCCGCCCGTAATGCCCGGGATTTCCCGATTGCATATTATGGTTTTTCCATTTGCAACGACCGTCACCATTCTTCCCGTCAATGTAATATCGTATGATTGCCACTCCCCTGGGTCTTTGGCAACTTGCTCACTTGGCGCAATAAATCCGTAGATCGCTCCCAAATAATCTTTGGTAGCTTCTTTGCCCTTGCTGTCTTCTACTTGTACTTCGTACCGGCCGCGAAGGTACACGCCGCTATTACTGCCTTTCGGATATCGAAATTCGATATGCAGCTTAAAATCATCGAAGGTCTGGTCGGTGACGAGATTGGCCCCCGAATGCGGGCTTCTCAAAATCCCGTCTTCTGCGACCCATTGATTTTGCTTTCCTAACGCATGCCATCCTTGCAGATCTTTTCCATCAAACAGAGTTATTGGTTCACCCCACACAGGTTCACGCAATCGCTTCAATTTCGGAGCACGATGAGCGGTCCAGGTGAACGTTTTCCCATCGCTCGTAACGCCGCTGCCAGAGAGACTATCCCCCTGAAGTGTACCTTCAAATGTAAAATCTCCATCGCCTCGATCCCATTGAGGGGGAATCGAAAAATTCATCTTATTGTCTTTGAAGAAAACCCTCGATATGGGTCGAGCGCTTCCGCCCGCGCCAACATATTGGCCAACGAGAATATGCGTTCCAGAATGTGAAACTTCGAGCCATGAAGGCAGATCTTTGTCTGCGCTGCCGCCCGGATGCAGTGTCATGTCCCAGCGCCCTTCTAAGGGAGAACCCTCCTGTGCATTAAGTTCTTTTGTCAGCAACACAAAAATCAATAGGGCAAACAGCCGGACCGGAAGTACAACGATGTGACGATTTCTCATTGTGAACGTTTTAATTGCAACGATAAATTTTTCGATCAATATACTAAAGTAATAAAAACGGCTTTAGATTTCGCGGCTAGTAGTAAATTATAAATTTCAAGTATTTGTTTCTTTTGGGTAATTTGAGAGTGATAACCAGGCATCATGAAGAGAATTATTCTCGGGTTCGTTTTGATTGCGTCAATTTCAAGTCCGGGACAACCTGTCGATGAAGCCATTCAAAAAAT